>NZ_RCOB01000052.1:14498-205229 GCF_004307665.1 Pseudomonas sp. Sample_16 | reverse complement strand
ATGATTGCCCAGATGGTGAAATTGGTAGACACGCCAGCTTCAGGTGCTGGTGACCGCAAGGTCGTGGAAGTTCGAGTCTTCTTCTGGGCACCAATTCAAACTCAAGGTTTCGACCTTGAATTTCACAGAAACCCGCGAAAGCGGGTTTTTGCGTTTCTGGCTTTCGAAAACCCCAAGCCAATACTTCCCTGTGGCGAGGGAGCTTCGTCCCGCTGGAGTGCGAAGCGCTCCTCATCATTCCAACAGTTACACCGCACTCTCAGGGTTTACGACTGCTTCGCAGCCGAGCGGGAGCAAGCTCCCTCGCCACAAAACTCGCCCCCGCCCTTCTAGCAAACACTCCTCAGACCCGAAAGACGCACATGAGAAACAATATCGTTTATCATTGTTGCAAGTTATTGCAATGCGACAGTGAGGAACCCTGCGAATGATGTTTCGAAATACCCTGCGCCGCGGCCTGAGCATTACCCTCCTCGGCCTGGCTCTCGCCTCCCCCCTCACCCAAGCCGCCGAACCAGTTTCCCTGACGCTCTACAACGGCCAACACAAAGAGGTCGGCGACGCCGTTGCCAAAGCCTTCGAGGCCAAGACCGGGATTCACGTCAATGTACGCAAAGGCAGCAGCAACCAGCTCGCCAGCCAGATCGTCGAAGAAGGCGACCGCTCTCCCGCAGACGTGATCTACACCGAAGAATCGCCGCCCCTGAACAAACTCGGCGAGCAAGGCCTGCTGGCCAAGGCTGACGATGCCACTTTGGCGGTTTTGCCCAAGGAATACGTGGCCGGCAATGGCACCTGGATCGGCGTCACTGCCCGGGTTCGCGTCGTTGCGTTCAACCCCAAGTTGATCGATGAAAAAGACCTGCCGACATCTGTGATGGAATTCTCCGATCCGAAATGGCAAGGCAAGGTCGGCTTCGTTCCCACCAGCGGTGCCTTCCAGGAGCAAGCGGTAGCGATCATCAAGGTGCACGGCATGGACGCAGCCGAAGAGTGGCTGACCGGTCTGCGCGCCTTCGGCAAGACCTACAGCAATAATATGGTCGCACTCAAAGCGGTGGAGAACGGCGAAGTGGCCACCGTGCTGGTGAACAACTATTACTGGTTCGCCTTGCAACGAGAAAAAGGCCAGCTCGATTCGAAACTGCATTACTTCACCGGCGGCGACGTCGGCGGACTGATCACCGTATCCAGCGCGGCCGTCATCAAATCCAGCAAACATCCAAAAGAAGCCCAACAATTGCTCGCCTACATGGCCAGCGAAGAAGGCCAGCGCGTGATCACTCAGACCACTGCCGAGTACCCGCTGCATAAAGGCATGGAATCGGATCGCGGCCTCAAGCCGTTCAGCGAACTGCAAGCGCCGAAAGTCACCCCTGCCGACCTGGGCAACGCCGAAGAAGCCCTGGATCTGGAACGTGATGTTGGCCTGAACTGATGAGCGCGTCACTATCCGCCCTCGCCCTACGCAGCGTTTATGTGCCACGGCGCAAGCGACCGTCGATCTGGCTGTTGCTGCCGGTTTTGCTGCTGGTTGTGCTCAGCCTGCTGCCATTGGCCTATGTGGGACTCAAGGCTTGGCAAGCAGGCTGGGCCGAGGCGCTGCATCTGCTGTGGCGGCCGTATGTATTCGGTCTGTTGCGCAACACCCTGGCACTGATGGTCGGCGTGACGCTGGCTTGCGGCCTGATCGGTCTGTCGCTGGCATGGTTGCTGGAACGCAGCAATCTGCCAGGGCGACGGCTATGGGGCGTGATCCTGTGCCTGCCGTTCGCCGTTCCGGCCTTTGTCAGCAGCTTCACCTGGGTGTCTCTGAGCGCTCACTTCGAAGGGCTGGGCGGGGCGATTCTGGTGATGACGCTTTCCAAATACCCGCTGATTTTCCTTCCCGTTGCAGCGACCCTGCGCAATCTCGATCCCTCGCTGGAGGAGTCCGCCCGCACGCTGGGGCAGAATCGCTGGGGCGTATTTTTCAAGATCACCCTACCCCTGCTCTGGCCGTCACTGGTCGCTGGCGCCTTATTGATCGCATTGCACATGCTGGTGGAATTTGGCGCGTTGTCGATTATCGGCCTGCAAACCTTCACCACTGCAATCTATCAACAGTTCGAGTTGGAGTTCAGCAATGCCAACGCGGCGATGCTCTCCGCCGTACTGCTGATCCTCTGCCTGGCGCTGTTATGGCTGGAGCTGCGCGTGCGCGGCAAAGGTCGACACGTGCGCACCGGCCAGGGTGCGGCGCGACGCGCTGAACAGGTTCGACTGGGGCCTTGGGCTGTGGCAGGCCAGCTTTATTGCCTGCTGCTGGCAATCGTCGGCAGCGGGATTCCGCTGGGCATGTTGGCTTACTGGTTGGCAGTCGGATCGTCGGCAGCCTTTCCAATGGCAGCCATCGGCGAAGCATTGCTGTCATCTCTCGCGCTGTCGCTGGGTGGCGCTGCGTTTTGCCTGGTGCTGGCGGTGCCGGTCGGCCTGCTGGTCGTACGCCATAAAGGCCAACTGGCGATCTGGGCCGAGCGCTTGCCATATCTGCTGCACGCCCTGCCGGGATTGGTCATCGCCCTGACCCTGGTGTATTTCGCCCTGCACTATGTGCCGATGCTGTACCAGACTTCGGCATTGCTGTTGATTGCCTATGCGCTGCTGTTTCTACCGTTGGCTCAGGCGCCGATCCGCACCGCCCTGAACAAGGCGGCACCGCAGCTGGAAGAGGCGGCGCGCACGCTTGGAGCTTCGTCATTCAGTGCGTTCTGTCGAGTGACACTGCCGATCATTTTTCCGGCGCTGGGTGCGGCGTTTGCGTTGGTGTTTCTTGATGCGATGAAGGAACTGACGGCGACCTTGCTGTTGAGTCCGACGGGGCTGAATACACTGGCGACGGAAGTCTGGGCGCATACCGCAAATGTGGAATTTGCCGCGGCGGCGCCTTATGCGGCGTTATTGATATTAGTGTCGGGGTTGCCGGTCTATCTGCTGACGACCCGGATGTATCTGAGTCGTTAAGACCGCCATCGCGAGCAGGCTCGCTCCCACAGGGAAACGCATTCCAATGTGGGAGCGAGCCTGCTCGCGATGACGCCAGACCATTCAACACAAACCCTAAGCCCTGAACTGTCCCAGGCTCGCCTTCAATTGTGCAGCCAACCCATCCAGCACCTTGCCGCTGGCGGTGGTTTCCACCACCGCCTGAGCCGCTTTCTCAGCCTGCGCATGAATCGTCTCGACCCGACCGCGCACTGCCTGCGCGCCCTTGGCCTGATGCGCTGCCGCCTGGGTTGCCAGACCGATCGCCGCATGCACCTGTTCCACCGAGGCCTGCACCGATTGCTGCAACCGCGCACTGTCGCGCAATACCAGTAGACCTTCATTGGCCTGACGCCCGGCCTGACCGATTGCCGCCACCGCTTCGCGCGCGCCCTGCTGCAACGCCACGATGTGTGCCTGGATATCGCCGGTGGAGCTTTGCGTCTTGCTCGCCAGTGCCCGCACCTCGTCAGCCACCACCGCAAAACCGCGCCCGGTCTCGCCGGCTCGCGCCGCTTCAATGGCAGCGTTCAATGCCAGCAGATTGGTTTGCTCGGCAATTCCGTGAATCACCGTCAACACCACTTCAATCTGCTCACTCTGCTGCGCCAGCCGTTCGATCACCTGTGCACCGGTATTGACCTGCCCGGCCAACTCCTCGATCAGGCTGCCGACCCTTGCCGACGTCCGAGTGTTTTCGTCGGTTGCCTGACGAATATCCACAACCTGTTTCAATGCCGCTTGCATGGCGTGGCTTTCCGACTGGGCTTCGTCAGCCATTTGCGACAAGGCCCGCAGACTTTCCGCGACCTCATCGCGCTGCATGCCCGCCGCCGCGTCGGCTCCGGCGTTGCGCAAGGTCATGGCACCGATTTCCACGCCGGTACGCTGAGCGACATCACCCGCTTCGCGCACGATTGGCTGCAACTTATCCACAAAGCGATTGACCGCCGAGGCCATGTCGCCGATTTCGTCCTTGCTGTTGATCTGCACACGCTTGGTCAGATCTCCTTCGCCCGCCGCCAGGTCATCCATGGCCACAATCAGCATTTTCAGGCGATTGACCACTCGACGCCCCAACACAACGGCCAGCAACAGCAAAACGCCAAACCCGACCACCGCAAGGCTCACCCCGATGCGCCAGCGCAAGGTCGACGCAGCTTCCTGCACAGTACTGGTGGTATTGGCTTTCATTTCCGAGGCCGTGGACTGCGCCGACTGCAAACGCGATCGCATGGCCGTCGCACTGTCGGCCGCCGCGCCTTTGAGGCTGTCGCCTACCAGCTGATCACCGCTGGCAATCAAAGCCGTGAAGCGTTTATCCAGCGCCGCCAGATCGGCCTCCACCGAGGCGGTCGAGACGCCCATCAGGACCTTGCCGATTTCAACGCCGTTAGGATTGATCGAGGCTTCGATGTAGAACACCGAAGGATCGTTCTTTGCCGCATCCAGCACCTTGTCCAGCGCACGCTCGCCCTGACCCTTTTCCAGCAGCGCCTTGTTGATCGGGTTCTCGCGGTTGAGGTAGCGCGTCAGGTGCTGGCCCGTGGCGTCGTCATACACCACGAACAACACGTTGGGATTGCGCTGGGCACGACGGGCGAACTCAGACAGGGTAGGCACATCGTTGTCCCACATCGCACGAGGCGCGACGGAAGCCAACAACTGCGCCATGTCGCTGGCGGAGTCCTTCAGGTCCTTTTCCAGCGTCGCACGCAACTGCGCCTGTTCGTCCTTCAATCGCGCGGACAAACCAGCGGTGAGGCGTTGACGCGTACTGGTGGAAAGGCTGTCCAGGCTCGACGTGACTTCACGCCCGGCCTGCTCCAGTTCAGCGGACAGTTTTTGACTGTCTGCACCCAATCGCACTCCGAGATCGGCTTCCAGCGCGGTTACCGTGCTCCGGGTAAGAGCAACGGCTACCAGCACCTGCACCAAAAGAGCGATACCAAGGGTAACGAACACAGGCCGCAACAAACGGCTTTGTAACAGTGAGAGAACGGCCGACACTTGAAATCCCTCTGCATAAGCGCCATTAAATTGATGGCACGCCGGAAGTGACGTTTTAAGCAAAGCTAATAGCAAAGGTCATGCCGTCCAACAGGCATAAACGACAAAGGCCCCTATTAAGGGGCCTTTGTGTTTTACATCAACGACTTATCAAGCGAACGGATGGCGCAGAACGATGGTTTCGTTGCGGTCCGGACCCGTCGAAATAATGTCGATCGGCGCGCCGATCAGCTCTTCAACGCGTTTGATGTAAGCGCGGGCGTTAGCTGGCAGCTCTTCCAGGGTTTTGGCACCCACAGTCGATTCGGTCCAGCCCGGCACTTCTTCGTAAACAGGCTGCAGGCCTACGTAGCTGTCAGCATCGGTCGGGGCAACGGCATTACCTTGCGCATCCTTGTAGCCGACGCAGATGTTGATGGTTTCCAGACCGTCGAGCACGTCCAGCTTGGTCAGGCAGATGCCCGAGATGCTGTTCACATCGATAGCGCGACGCAGGATGACAGCGTCGAACCAGCCGCAACGACGGGCACGGCCGGTGGTTGCACCGAACTCGTGACCTTGTTTGGCCAGGTGCGCGCCGACTTCGTCGAACAGCTCAGTCGGGAATGGACCCGAACCTACACGCGTGGTGTAAGCCTTGGTGATGCCCAGGATGTAGTCCAGGAACATCGGGCCAACACCCGAACCGGTAGCAACGCCGCCAGCGGTGGTGTTGGAGCTGGTCACGTACGGGTAGGTACCGTGGTCGATGTCCAGCAGGGAGCCTTGGGCGCCTTCGAACATGATGTCTTTGCCAGCGCGACGCAGGTCGTGCAGCTCGGCAGTCACATCCAGCATCAGCGGCTTGAGCAGCTCAGCGTATTCGTTGCATTCGGCCAGGGTCTTGTCGAAGTCGATGGCCGGCTCTTTGTAGTAACCCACCAGCATGAAGTTGTGGTAATCCACCAGTTCACGCAGCTTGTCTTCAAAGCGCGGCATGTTGAGCAGGTCGCCCACACGCAGGCCGCGACGTGCAACCTTGTCTTCGTAGGCCGGGCCGATGCCGCGACCGGTAGTGCCGATCTTCAGCTCGCCACGGGCCTTTTCACGGGCCTGGTCCAGCGCAACGTGGAAGGACAGGATCAGCGGGCAGGAAGGGCTGATGCGCAGGCGCTCACGCACCGGTACGCCTTTCTCTTCCAGCTTGTTGATTTCCCGCAGCAGGGCGTCAGGTGCAACCACCACGCCATTACCGATCAGGCACTGCACGCCTTCGCGCAGTACGCCCGACGGAATCAGGTGCAAGACAGTTTTTTCACCGTCGATCACCAGCGTGTGGCCAGCGTTGTGGCCACCCTGGTAGCGCACTACGGCGGCAGCATGTTCGGTCAGCAGATCAACGATCTTGCCTTTGCCCTCATCACCCCATTGGGTGCCCAGGACTACGACATTCTTACCCATAACACTTGTCCTCATTCGCGCAAACTTGGTGCCGGCGGCGGCCGGCAGGAAAACTCAAGAAGCCAGTGGCGATACTTGCCAAAGCCCGTTCTGCTGAATCAATTGCCGGTCGCAGTCCGCTTCACGGGCGGCGGCCAAAGGTTGTCCAGGCAAGGCCTGAACGACACGCTGACCCTCACTGCGCAACTGGCAAACCTGCTGCCAGAGTGCCGCATCCGTACTGTCAGGCATCCAGATACCGCCAGACGGTAGCTCGATCTCAGCACGCCCCAGGGTCACCAGGGTTTTCAAATCGGTGGAGAAGCCGGTTGCCGGGCGGGCACGACCGAAGTCGGCGCCGATGTCGTCGTAACGACCACCCTGAGCGATGGATTGACCAACACCCGGTACGAATACAGCGAACACCACACCGGTGTGGTAGTGGTAGCCGCGCAGTTCGCCCAGATCGAAATACAGCGGCAGCTCCGGGAAGCGCGCGGACAGACGCTCGGCGATCGCCAGCAAGTCATCCAGTGCAGCCAGAACCGGGGCCGGGGCCTTGGCCAGACGCTCACGCGCCGCCGCCAGGACTTCACGGCCGCCACACAGGTCGACCAACGCCCGCAGCATGCCCGACAGATCGGCAGGCAAGCCTTCGGTCAAGGTAATAACCTCGTCGATGGCCTTGCGTTGCAGCGCATCGAACAACTGCTGCTCAACTTCGCCCGACAAACCGGCGGCGCGCGCCAGGCCGCGGTAAATACCGACATGCCCCAGGTCCATGTGCACATCCGGCACATCCGCCAGTTGCAGCATGGCCAGCATCAAACTGATGACTTCGACATCACTGCTTGGGCTACCGTCGCCGTACAACTCGGCACCCAGTTGAATCGGGCTGCGCGAGGACGACAAGGCGCGCGGCTTCGCATGCAGCACGCTGCCGGCATAGCAGAGACGGTTCGGACCTTCGCGTCGCAGGGTGTGCGCATCGATGCGCGCCACCTGTGGCGTGATGTCGGCCCGGAAACCCATCTGACGACCCGACTGAGGATCGATCACCTTGAAGGTACGCAGGTCCAGATCCTGGCCCGCGCCGGTCAGCAAGGATTCCAGGTACTCGATATGGGGAGTCACGACAAACTCGTAACCCCAGCTCTGGAACAGATCCAACACCTGACGACGCGCGACTTCAATACGCGCAGCTTCCGGTGGCAGTACTTCTTCGATGCCATCTGGCAGCAGCCAGCGGTCTACCGTTGCCATTACGCCAATCCCCTATGATCCGGGCAGCCAGCCTTTGGGCGAGCCTTGAGTGAAGCAGAAAATGACCGGCCCAGCGCAAACCACGCGCATGAGCGACGTGGCGAAAAGCCTGAAACGGGCTTCGCCGACCACTTTCCTCGTAAAACCTTTCGAGCCATAGCGCTCGGGCACCTGCATAAAACAGCAATCAAACATGCAGACGCAAAAAAGCCGGGAATTTCCCGGCTGCCGCATCATACACACGTTTTCCCAAAGGATCACCCCGCCAGAGGTTTTAGCCGCCCGGCGGAGGATGATTCAGGTCAGCGTCGTATCAAGGCTTGGCTTTTTCCAGGTAATGGAAGAAGTCGCTGCTTGGGTCAAGAACCATGACGTCAGATTTGTTCGCGAAGCTTTCACGGTAGGCACGCAGGCTACGGTAGAACGCGTAGAACTCCTGATCCTGACCGTAGGCCTTGGAGTAGATCGAAGCGGCCTGGGCATCGCCATCACCACGAATCTCTTCAGATTCACGATAGGCTTCCGCCAACAACACGCGGCGCTGACGATCGGCATCGGCACGAATGCCTTCAGCCAGCTCGTTACCCTTGGCGCGGTGCTCGCGAGCTTCACGCTCACGCTCGGTGCTCATACGCTCGAACACACTGCGGTTCACTTCTTTCGGCAGGTCGATGGTTTTGACCCGGACATCCACAACTTCGATGCCCAGCTCTTTTTCAGCCATCTTGTTCAACGACGCCGTGATATCCGCCATCAGTGCATCACGCTCACCCGACACGACTTCGTGCAAGGTGCGCTTGCCGAACTGGTCACGCAGCCCGGATTCGAGACGACGGGACAGACGTTCGTCGGCGATCTGCTTGAGGCCGGAAGTCGCGGTGTAGAAACGCTCGGCGTCCTTCACGCGCCACTTGGCGTAGGCATCGACCATCACGGCTTTCTTCTCCAGCGTCAGGAAGCGCTGTGTCGGTGCATCGAGCGTCATCAGGCGTGCGTCGAATTTGCGCACCTGGTTAACGTAAGGCACTTTCACATGCAGGCCTGGCTGAACATCGGTCTGGACCACGCGACCGAACTGCAGCAACACCGCACGCTCGGTCTGAGCCACGATGTAGAAGCAGTTCCAGGCAGCGATCGCCACGACGACGCCGACAATAAGGGCGATCAGCGATTTATTGCTCATCAGCGACTCTCCCTGGTACGTGCTTGCTGTTGCTGCAGATCAGCTGCCGCACGCGCATTCGCTTCATTGCTGCTGGCAGCGGCGCCGGTCACCGGAGTGCTGGTGCTGCGACCACTTTCGACCATCTTGTCCAGAGGCAGGTAAAGCAGGTTGCTCTGGCCATTCTTGTTGCCGGTCACGAGAACCTTGCTGGTATTGCTGAAGACTTCCTGCATGGTGTCCAGATACAGACGCTGGCGGGTAACTTCAGGTGCCTTGCGATACTCGGCGACCAGTTTGGTGAAGCGATCGGCCTCACCCTTGGCACGCGAGACGGTTTCGTCACGGTAGCCATTGGCGTCTTCGAGAATGCGCTGGGCCTGACCACGGGCTTCCGGCACGACGCCGTTGGCATAGGTTTCGGCCTGGTTACGCGAACGCTGCTCGTCTTCACGGGCGCGGATCACGTCATCGAAGGCTTCCTGGACTTCACGCGGTGCCGCTGCGCTCTGTACGTTGACCTGGGTGACCGTGATGCCGGTGCGATACGTATCCATGAAGCGTTGCAGACGCTCCTTGATCTCGCTGGCCATCAATTCACGACCTTCGGTCAGCACCTGGTCCATCGCGGTGGAACCCACCACATGGCGCAGTGCGCTGTCGGTCGCGTGCTGCAGGCTGACTTCCGGCTGATCGACGCTCAGCACGAAGTCCTGCAGGTTGCTGATCTTGTACTGCACGGTCAGCGGCACTTCGACGATGTTCTCGTCTTCGGTCAGCATCTGGCCCTGCTTGGTGTACGCACGCTCACGCGTTACGTTTTCCATGTACTTCTTGTCGATCGGCGGGAAGTAGATGTTCAGACCCGGGCCGACCGTTTCGTAGTACTTGCCGAAGCGCAGCACCACGGCTTGCTCCTGCTCGTCGACGACATAGACCGCGCTGTACAGCCATACGGCCGCCAGAACGACCAGGCCGATGCCGAGCAGGCCGCCGAAGCCGCCACTCTTGCCCGAACCACCACCGTCGTCACCCCGTTTCTTACCACCACCGAACAACCCGTTCAGGCTTTCCTGCAGCTTTCGGAAGGCCTCGTCGAGATCCGGTGGTCCCTTGCGGTCGCCGTTATTGCGACGCTTGCCACCCCAAGGATCCTGATTATTCGAGTTGCCACCCGGCTCATTCCAAGCCATAGCGCTCTCCATCTGATAAAGCAAAGACGCACCCACGGCGCGCCGACCAATGCTACAGAATGCCTGTCACCACGGCACAACCGCTTTCTCAGGCTTTTATTGCAAAGTGTGTTGCTCGATGAACTCCACCGGTTGCAAACCCTCACGACTCACCAGCCGATTCAACTCGGATCGTGGCAAGCGAACGGCCAACAAACTGATGCCTTCGTCATCGTGTTCTTCCTTTTGTACCGCACCGAGTTCAAAAAACTGCGCACGCAGTCGGGCGAATCGTTGCGGCAAGCGCAAGGTGCCAACAAACAAATCACTGCCAAGCAACTCGGCAATGGCTTGCTCAAGCAATTCCAGGCCAGTGCCATCACGCGCCGACAGCCAGACCCGCTGGGGCTTGCCGTTTTCGTCACGCTGGATTTGTGGCTCAACGCCTTCAAGCAAATCGAGTTTGTTATAGACCTCGAGGATCGGCAAGTCCTGGGCGCCAATCTCGCCCAGCACCACCATCACCTGCTCGATCTGCAACATGCGATCCGGTTCGGCCGCATCGATCACGTGCAACAACAGATCGGAATTGCTCGACTCTTCGAGGGTAGACCGAAATGCCTCGACCAGCTTGTGGGGCAAGTGGCGAATGAAACCTACGGTGTCCGCCAGGACAATCGGCCCCAGGTCGTCCAGATCCAGACGGCGCAGGGTCGGGTCCAGCGTGGCGAACAATTGGTCAGCCGCGTAAACGTCGGATTTCGTGACGTTATTGAACAGCGTGGATTTACCGGCGTTGGTATATCCCACCAGCGATACGGTAGGGATATCCGCACGCATGCGACCACGTCGCGACTGTTCGCGCTGGCTGCGCACCTTCTCCAGCCGGCCCTTGATCTGTCGCAGGCGAACCCGCAGCAATCGACGGTCGGTTTCGAGTTGGGTTTCACCCGGCCCACGCATGCCGATACCGCCACCCTGACGCTCAAGGTGGGTCCAGCCGCGAACCAGCCGGGTGCTCATGTGGTCAAGCTGGGCCAGTTCGACCTGGAGCTTGCCTTCATGGGTACGGGCGCGCTGGGCGAAAATATCGAGAATCAGACCGGTGCGGTCGATCACGCGACACTCGAAAACACGTTCGAGGTTACGTTCCTGGCTGGGCGTGAGGACGTGATTGAAAATCACCAGATCGGCTTCTTCGGCTTTTACCAGGTCGCGCAATTCCTCGACCTTGCCGCTGCCAATCAGGAATTTGGCGGTTGGCCGATGACGCGGCACGTTAAAAAACGCAACGGTCTCGGCGCCGGCCGAATTAGCCAATTCCTGAAACTCCTGCGGATCTTCGCGCGCCTCAGGGTCCTGTCCATCCAAGTGAACGAGGATGACTCGCTCACCACCACCGTGGCGCTCAAAGAACAAAGGAGACTCCTATCAGGCGTTACCTGGCTCAGCGTCACCTGCTTCGGATTCGGTTGCGCTAGGCAGACGAATTGGACGAACCGGCACCACTGTAGAGATAGCGTGTTTGTAAACCATTTGGCTGACGGTGTTTTTCAGCAGGATGACGAACTGGTCGAACGACTCGATCGTGCCTTGCAGTTTGATACCGTTGACCAGGTAGATGGACACCCCAACTTTCTCTTTACGTAAAGTATTCAAGTAAGGGTCTTGTAGCGAATGCCCTTTTGACATGTGCCGCACTCCTTTAAGGATTCAATATAAAAAATAGGTAAACAGATGGCTTTGGCCGTCACACCCCCAAGGATAGACGGCAATTGCAAGGACTCAGCTCAATATGGAGATGGTCCCCAGGTATTTCAAGGCGCGCGGCAGATTGTCGCAATCCAGGCTGTCCAGCCAGTGTAAATCAGCCCAACTGCGCAGCCATGTGAACTGGCGTTTCGCCAACTGGCGCGTGGCAATGATTCCACGCTCCTGCATCTCGGCTGACGTCAGCTTGCCATCCAGGTAGTCCCAGACCTGGCGGTAGCCTACTGCACGTATAGACGGCAACCCGGCATGCAGGTCACTTCTCTTGCGCAGGGCTACGACCTCGTCAATGAATCCCTGTTCCAACATTAAAGTGAATCTTTGTTTAATTCGCTCGTGCAGTACCTGACGATTTGCCGGAGCAATGGCCAAGTTCGCGACAGTATAGGGCAATTGTTGCCGTCCCGAAGCGGCTGCTTCAGTACTTTGCGTAGATTGTTGCAAGCGTAGTGCAGTCATGCTTTGACCGCTCACGCGATAAACTTCCAGTGCTCGACTCAGGCGCTGCGGATCGTTCGGATGAATCCGCGCCGCGGAGACCGGGTCAATCACCGCCAACTGGTCGTGCAGGGCTTGCCAGCCAAGGCGTGCAGCCTCTTCCTCGATTTGCGCGCGCACGTAGGGATCAGCCGCCGGCATTTCTGCCAGCCCTTCGAGCAAAGCCTTGTAGTAGAGCATCGTGCCGCCTACCAACAGCGGAATTTTTCCCCGCGCAGTGATATCGGCCATGGCTTCGAGGGCGTCACGGCGAAAATCCGCGGCCGAATAGCGCTCGGCCGGGTCGAGAATATCGATCAAACGGTGCGGAAACTCTGCCAACAGCTCTTTCGACGGCTTGGCGGTGCCGATGTCCATGCCACGATAGACCAGCGCCGAATCGACGCTGATCAGTTCGCAAGGCAGGACCTTGGTGAGTTCGATGGCCAGGTCGGTCTTGCCGGCGGCGGTCGGGCCCATCAGGAAAATCGCAGGTGGGAGCTGGCTCATCAACGACCGCGCAAGAACAGTTTGTCCAGATCGTCCAGGCCCAGTTGGGTCCAGGTCGGTCGGCCATGGTTGCATTGACCGCTGCGTTCGGTGTTTTCCATGTCACGCAGCAGACCGTTCATTTCCGGCAGGGCCAGACGCCGATTCGCACGAACCGCGCCATGACAAGCCATGGTCCCCAGCAGTTCGTTGATGTGCGCCTGAATGCGATCGCTGGTGCCGTACTCCATCAGGTCAGCCAATACATCAGCGACCAGGCGGTTGGCTTCCGCCTGCTTGAGCAGTGCCGGAATCTGCCGAATGGCCAGGGTTTCCGGGCCAAGACGCTGCAATTCAAAGCCCAGACGCTGGAACCAGGCGACATGTTCTTCAGCACAATCGGCTTCACGCTGGCTGACTGCCAGCGATTCCGGCACCAGCAGCGGTTGGCCGCTCAGGCCTTCGCTGGCCATCGCAACCTTCAAGCGCTCGTACATGATCCGTTCGTGAGCGGCATGCATGTCCACCAGCACCAGGCCTTGGGCATTTTCCGAAAGAATGTAGATGCCCTTAAGCTGCGCCAGCGCGTAACCCAACGGCGGAATATCATCCTGCCCCGCGGGCAGCGCGACGGCATTGGCCTCAGGCAGCGGAGCGAAAAATTCGCGATAGGCCGCTTGCGCTTCAGCCACGGGCACACCGGACTGTGGACGTGGCGTGTATTGATACTGGTAACCGGCGCCAGCGCCTGAACCGGCAGGCGTATTGAACGAAGGCTGAGCCTGCGGTTGCTCCAGCAGTGCATTGGCGGCCAGGCGCATTTCGCCCTGGGGACCGAATTCTCCGGCATCCAGACCGGTCGGCCGGACGATGGCCGTCGCCACCGGCGCCGCCAGATGATCGTCCGGCCGCACATCGCCCAAGGCGCGGTGCAAAGTACCGTAGAGGAAATCGTGGACCATGCGCCCTTCGCGGAAACGCACTTCGTGTTTGGTCGGGTGCACGTTGACGTCGACACCTGTCGGGTCAACCTCGAAAAACAGCACGAATGTCGGATGCCGGCCGTTGAACAGCACGTCGCGATAAGCCTGGCGCACCGCGTGAGCCACCAGTTTGTCGCGCACCGCACGACCGTTGACGAAGAAATACTGCAAATCCGCCTGGCTACGGTTGAAGGTCGGCAAACCGACCCAGCCCCACAGGTGCAGACCATTGCGCTCGATTTCGATCGGCAGCGCCTGCTCCAGGAACCCCGGCCCGCAGATGGCCGCCACGCGCCGGGCACGGGCCGCGTCATCGTGGGCCTCATGCAGGCTGAGAATGGTTTTACCGTTGTGCCGCAAATGGAACGCCACGTCGAAACGCGCCAGTGCCAGACGCCTGATCACTTCTTGCAGGTGATCGAACTCGGTTTTTTCGGTTTTGAGAAACTTGCGCCGCGCCGGGGTGTTGAAAAACAGGTCGCGCACTTCCACTGAGGTGCCCACTGGATGAGCGGCGGGCTGCACGCGAGGCGCCATGTCGCGGCCTTCGGTTTCCACCTGCCAGGCCTGATCGGCATCGCGGGTGCGGGACGTCAGGGTCAGGCGCGCCACGGAGCTGATCGACGCCAGTGCCTCACCACGAAAGCCCAGGCTCATCACCTGCTCGAGGTCTTCCAGGTTGCGAATCTTGCTGGTGGCGTGACGCGCCAGCGCCAGCGGCAGGTCGTCGGCGGAAATCCCGCTGCCGTCGTCGCGCACCCGCAGCAGTTTGACGCCGCCCTGTTCGACATCGACATCGATTCGTTTGGCGCCGGAGTCGAGGCTGTTTTCCAGCAGCTCCTTGATCACCGACGCCGGACGCTCCACCACCTCACCGGCGGCAATCTGGTTCGCCAGCCGCGGGCTGAGCAGCTCGATGCGAGCGCTATTGTTCACGACCTGGTTCATTCTTTGGCCGCCAGGTCATTGCCCGGAATGGTCAGGTGCTGACCGACCTTCAGCTCATCGTTCGACAGATTGTTCGCACTGCGCACAGCAGCAGGCGACACCTGATAGCGCACGGCGATCATCGCCAGCGTTTCGCCCGGGTTTACCCGGTGATCACGCGGACCTTGAGCGATCTTGCCCGAGTCACGCAGCCAGGCAATGTAAGTGCCCGGTGGCGGATTTTGCTGGAAGAACTGGCGCACGCCGCTGCTGATGGAACGTGCCAGCGCTTGCTGGTGGCTCGATGCCGCGAGTTTCGAGGCTTCGTTGGCGTTGGAGATAAACCCGGTTTCCACCAGGATCGACGGAATGTCCGGCGACTTCAACACCATGAACCCGGCTTGTTCCACGCGTTGTTTGTGCAATGGCGTGACCCGGCCGATGTTGCTCAAGACTTTCTGCCCGACGTTCAGGCTGGACGTCAGGGAAGCGGTCATCGACAGATCGAGCAGCACGCCGGCAAGCATGCGGTCCTTGTCATCAAGGCTGACGTTGCCGGCACCGCCGATCAGGTCGGAACGGTTTTCGCTGTCTGCCAGCCAACGTGCGGTCTCGGAGGTCGCTCCGCGATCAGACAAAGCGAATACCGATGCACCGAACGCAGCGGCCGAAGGCGCGGCGTCGGCGTGGATCGAAACGAACAGATCGGCGCCCTTCTTGCGGGCGATTTCAGTACGCCCGCGCAAGGGGATGAAATAGTCGCCAGTGCGGGTCAGTTCGGCGCGGAAGCCTTTTATGCCGTTGACCTGGCGTTGGGTTTCGCGGGCAATCTGCAACACCACGTCTTTTTCACGCTGACCGCGAGAGCCGGAAGCCCCCGGGTCTTCGCCACCGTGACCGGCGTCGATCACGACAATGATGTCGCGTTTGCCGGCCGGGGCTGGCGGCAATTTGATTGCAGGCTCGGTCGGCGTGACCGGCACGGCAGGCACCGTGGCGACCGAAGGCGTTGGCGCTGGCGGCGGCGCGGCATCGGCCGGGTTGTCGAACAGGTCGACCACCAGTCGGTTGCCGTACTGGGCATTCGGGGCCAGGGAGAAGCTTTTTGGCGTGACGGCCTTTTTCAGATCGATGACCACCCGCAGGTCGGTCGGCGTACGCTGGGCCGAGCGCATGGCAGTGATCGGCGTATTCGAAGTGTTGACGTTCAGCGGCGCGCCAAGGCTGGCGCCATTGATGTCGATGACCAGGCGATCGGGAGCAGACAGGGTGAAGACGCTGTGCTGTACGGGACCCGTCAGGTCAAACACCAGCCGCGTGTTGTCCGGCGCCCGCCACAGGCGAACACTGTTGACCTTCGATTCGGCCACAGCGTCGACGGTCACCGCCAAAAACAACATCCCTACGGCAGCAACCAACGCGCGAAAGCGCATACCTAACCCCATCATCTATTTGGATTCCAATGCCAAAGCGGCACACCAGGCTTCGCCACGCGAACCCTGGGATAAAATTGTCAGCGAACGTCCGCTGTCTTGCGGGCTAATGGTAATGGTCAGGTCGGGCTTTGGCAAAAAGCCTGCACCTTTATCGGGCCATTCGATCAGACACAGGGCGTCATCTTCGAAGTAGTCGCGGATACCAAGGAATTCCAGCTCTTCGGGGTCGACCAGTCGATACAGGTCGAAATGGAAGGCGCGAATGTCACCGATCTCGTAAGGCTCGACCAGGGTGAACGTCGGACTTTTCACCGCCCCGACATGGCCCAGCCCACGGATGATGCCCCGCGACAGCGTGGTTTTACCCATGCCGAGATTACCCTCGAGAAAAATCAGACCGTGCCCTTTAGTCGTCTGAGCGATACGCGCGCCAAACGCGGTCATCGCTTCTTCATCAGCCAGGTACAGGGTTACTTCAGACACGGTGCTTGCTCCTCCAACAACTGACGAATGGCTGGTATCAGATCACTGGCCGCCAGCCCACGGCCGAATTTACCCTGTTGCGCACCGGCATTGGCGTGCAGCCAGACCGCCAGGCAGGCTGCGTCGAACGCCGCCATGCCCTGAGCCAGCAACGCGCCGACCAGCCCGGCCAGCACATCGCCCAAACCGGCGGTGGCCATTGCCGGGTGCCCCTGATGACACACGGCCAACCGCCCGTCGGGACTGGCGATCAAACTGCCGGCACCCTTGAGCACAACCACGGCTGTATATTTTTTGCTCAACGCGTGGGCTGCTGCAGGACGATCCGACTGAACCTGCGCCGTGCTGATCCCCAACAAGCGGGCCGCCTCACCCGGATGCGGGGTGATGACGCAATCCTTGGGCAACACCACACGCGCCTCGGCCAGCAGGTTCAGCGCATCGGCGTCCCAGACTTGCGGCAATGGAGCGTTGGCGGCGGCGGACAACAAGCTGCGCCCCCAGCCAGCCTGCCCAAGTCCCGGGCCGACAACCAGCACGGAAACTTTTTGAAGCAAACCCATTAACTGATTGGCTGATGAGGCGCCCAAAACCATCGCTTCGGGGATTCTGGCCAGCGCGGCGGGTACATGTTCGCTGCGGGTCGCCACCGAAACCATGCCGGCGCCGCTGCGCAGTGCACTTTGCGCACTCAGCAGGATCGCGCCGCCGAAACCGCGATCACCACCGATCAGCAGCACATGGCCGAACTTGCCTTTATGGGAAGCCGGTGCGCGGGAGGCCAGACGCGGAAGATTGTTGGCTGACAAGCGACGGGCACTGATCGGTGCCCCCTCAAGCAACTGCGGGTCGGCGTGCAGATCATTGAAAACCAGCTCGCCCACCACGTCTGCCGCATCGCCCGTGAACAATCCCAGTTTCAAACCAATGAACGTGACCGTCAGGTCGGCTCGCACTGCATCCCCCAGAATGCGACCGGTATCCGCGCACAACCCGGATGGAATATCCACCGCCACCACGGGCAGCTCGACAGCATTGATCGCACCGATAGCGCTGCGGTATGGCTCGCGCACTTCGCCGGTCAAACCCGTGCCCAGCAACGCATCCAGTACAATGCCGCGCAACTCGGACCCGGCTGCCCAGTGCTCAATGAAGACTTTTTCAGATACAGCCTCGGCATATGCCAATGCCGCATCGCCCTGCAAACGCTGCGGATCGCCCACCGCCAGCACCCGCACGGTCCATCCGGCACGTCGAGCCAGAACCGCCACCAGATAGCCGTCGCCAGCATTATTGCCATGGCCAGCCAATACGCTTAACTCGCTTGCTGCCGGCCATTGGCGGACCATTGCACGCCAGGTGGCCCGGGCCGCGCGCTGCATCAATTCGAAGCCCCTGGTGCCGGCCGCGATCAGGCTCGCATCGAGTGCTCGCACCTGGGCGGCGCTGTACAGCGCGTCGGGTAATTCATCTTTAGTGTGCGGCATGCGTCTTCGGGCTCCGATGTCTGGCAGAATTATACGCACCTCAGCTCCGGTTTCTCTCGCCTCATGCCCGCTATTACTACAGATCTGCCCGCCCTCGCCCAATCCATCAAGGATTGGGGTCGTGAGCTGGGCTTTCAGCAAGTCGGCATCAGTGGCCTCGACCTGGCCGAGCATGAGCAACATCTGCAGCGCTGGCTCGAAGCCGGCTATCACGGCGAAATGGACTACATGGGTGCCCACGGCAGCAAACGTTCGCACCCGGAAGAACTGGTGCCGGGCACTTTGCGCGTGGTGTCGCTGCGCATGGACTACCTGGCCGGCGACACGCAAATGGCGAAAGTGCTGGCCCAACCGGAAAAAGCTTATGTCTCGCGTTATGCCTTGGGCCGCGATTACCACAAATTAATTCGCAAGCGCGTGCAACAACTGGCAGAAAAGATTCAAGCCGTCATCGGCCCCTTCGGCTACCGCGCCTTTGTCGACAGCGCCCCGGTGCTGGAAAAAGCCATCGCGGAGCAAGCCGGCCTGGGCTGGATCGGCAAAAACACCCTGGTCCTGAATCGCAAGGCCGGCAGCTATTTTTTCCTCGCGGAACTGTTCGTCGACTTGCCGCTGCCGGTGGACTCGCCCCACGCCACCGAACACTGCGGCCGCTGCACCGCGTGCCTCGACATCTGCCCGACCAATGCCTTCGTCGGCCCCTATGTGCTGGATGCCCGGCGCTGTATTTCCTACCTGACCATTGAACTCAAGGGTGCGATTGCAGAAGAACTGCGGCCGTTGATCGGCAACCGGGTGTTCGGTTGCGACGACTGCCAGATCGTTTGCCCGTGGAACCGCTTCGCCCGTCCGTCCGGGGAAAGCGACTTCAAGCCACGGCACAACCTGGACAACGCTGAACTGGCCGAATTGTTCATGTGGGACGAGGACAAGTTTCTCAGCAGCACCGAAGGCTCGCCGTTGCGGCGCGCCGGTTACGAAAGTTGGCTGCGCAATCTGGCAGTGGGGCTGGGGAATGCGCCTTCAACGATTCCGGTGCTGGAAGCGTTGAAGGCGCGACGGGAGTATCCGTCGGAAATGGTCAGGGAGCATGTGGAGTGGGCGTTGCGTCAGCACCTCTCTCGCAGCGCTTAGCGTAAACAGAAACCTGCCGGGGCTGTGGCACATCAATCTCCTGCCCTATCCGACGCTTTAAGCACCCTTTTGTGTATGGCTGATCTTGTGAAGCGTCACAACTCGTGTGTCCCTGTTGGCATAGAAAAACAGACGCAGACCGTCATTGAGTCTGATTTCGGTATACCCCGTGAAGTTGATTCCGTTCTTAGTTTTATTTGGATCGAACGGGTCCATCACGCGGTACTTGGTGTTTATGCCGAGGTCCTTAGCGGCGTCTTCCGGCGACCAACCATGGTCCCTTATATTGTTTTTGAACTGGAAGAAACGAGTGAGAGACGACCCCTTCAACTTTTCAAACCCAGGAAGATTGCGCGGCGTCGTATATGTCCACCCTGTAGCAGTCGCCTTTGTGGCCTGGGTGGTTGACCCAGCCCTCTCGATCCCGGCGGATGATCCTGCCTTCGCTCTGCCGCTCATCCCGTTTTTCATCGCCCGTGCGGCCCGTGCGGGGTCACCACTCAACGGTGCCCTGAGCTTTCCAGCGACCTTGCTGGCCCCCTGAAGCGTAGCCCCGGCACCCGCTACAGCAGATGCCACACCCAGCCCCAGACTCACATAGCCAAGGATGTCACCCAACTCCGATTGCGGCGCTACTTCGTGTGCAACTGCACTCGCGATGCCCGTGATTCCCGAAGCCAACGCTAATGTCAGGCTGGCGATCGCCAGCGGTGTGGTGGCGCCAAAGGTCAGGATGCTTGCCGCGATGCTAACTATCGAAAGACCAATCCCCAAACCAGACTGCCAGGAAACGTGTCCGGTCGGATCAACCCGATTGATCGGGTCGCCGAGGCAGTAGGCGTAAGGATTCAGTCCTCCGGCACCAAACGGGCTCAGGTTGTCCGGACTGAGAAAGCGCATCAATGTCGGGCTGTAGGCTCGATACCCGTTGCCCAACAGGTACAGGCCGGTCAGCGGATCGAGTTGCTCACCATTGAACCCTGCCAGGCTGAACACCCCGCCCTCCGCAGGACGAAATCCGTAGGGACTGTAGGCAATTTCGCTACGCTGCGTATCCGATACGATGGTCAATACGCTTTGTTGCAGGTCTGTAACGACCTGCTGAACGCCAACGTCCGATCGCCGCTCACCCAGCAGCAGGCCGGACTGACGCCAACAGGTACGCAAGTCGCTGCCATTGATCTCATTGATGACGCGCCCTTCGTGATAGAAGCGCTGTGCAAGAGTGCCCGCCGGTCCAGATAGCTCAACCAGGCGATCGCGCGCGTCGTAGTGATAATCGCGGATCACAGCGCCTGTCGCGGTGGCGATTCGCGTTAACCGGCCAAGCGGGTCGTAGCTGAGCGAACGCGCCAGGTCATCCTTGATCATTTGGCCGTCGGCGTCATATTCCAGTGTGACGAGGGCGGGATAATCGGTGTGGGAATGGCGCACCTCGATCAGTTGGCTCGGATCAACAGCGCTATAGGTAAACGTCGCCAGGTTGTCGCCACCGGGAAACTCGGTGCGTACAGTGACAATGTTGTCCAGCGCATCGAACACATAGTGCTGACTGACGATCTCTTTGCCATAAGGATCGCGTGGTCGCTGCGATCCGTCACAGGTGTAGCCACTGAGCCGGCCGCGCTGATCGTAAGTGAAGTGCTCGTCGCGCAACACCGTTTCACCGCTGCTGAGCACCTTCTGCGCCAGCTTTCCATCCAGGGAGTAACTCAATGCCTGGGTTTGCGCGGCGATCCCGTCGATCACAAACGTGCGCGATGTTTCTCGCCCCAAATCGTCGTAAGTCAAACGAGTCTCCAGGGAGCGTCCGGTTTGCCTGTCCTGTGAATCTATGCGTTCCAGCAAGCCCAATGCGCCATAGACCAAGTCTGCTTTGAGCGCCCCCTGCTCAAATGATACGGCTCTCCCCCATTCGTCGTAGCCGGTTTTGTGTTGATTGCCCAGCACATCGGTATAGGTCAGGGGTCGCCCGCCGAATGAGTAGGTATAAGAGGCCGTCTGGAGTTGGGCGCCGACAGTGATCTCATTCTTGAGTCGGCCGGAAGGGTAATACTCGAAACGGGTTTCACGCCCCTGCTCTATGCAGCTCGTAGGCTGTCCGTGCGACGGGCTGTAGGTGTAATTGGCGACTGAACCGGTCGCCTTGCGTTGCAGCAATCGCCCACCGAAATCGCGTGCGTAATCAAACTCGACTCGCTCACCACTGGCGCTTTTCTGCCACGTCGGCTGCCCGGAGCCTCCCTCGTAGCCGGCACTGCACGTGCGCCCACCGATGGTGCTTGCAGTCAAACGGCCCAGCCCATCGAACGTTTGCTGCCCAAGGCTTTGACCAGACATTTTCATCCGGGTGGGCAGCGTCTCGGGGCTGTGGATTGCGAACTCGGTTTCCACGACATGTCCGTCCGGCAACTCGCTTCGGCACAGTCTATTGAACACGTCGTAACCAAACGTCGTTCTGTTGCCAACCGCATCCGTCTGACTGACCGCTCGGCCCCATCCGTCATAACCATGAACGATCTTGCCCAGGCTTTGCTCTTTGCGGTCGAAAGCCTCGACAGTGTCCGGTTTTCCGAAATCATTGAAGCGGGTGATGGATTTGCCCATGCCCTCGAACCAATATGTCTCGGTACGTGTAACCGGATCGTAAGTGCGATGCTCTTTGCGCCCGTCAGGATGGATCGTGGTTTTGACCTGCCCCCAGTCATCGTACTCAAAAGTGGTTGTCATCGGCCGGGCGACCTCCTCCCACCAATCGGTGTGCGTTTGCTCTATCAGTCGTCCGAGACCGTCGTGGCGCGCGGCGAAGATAACGCGCGCATGGGCTATGGCTGCTTTGTCAGGGCTATCGCAATCCTGCTCTTCAATCCCGATGATGCGACCGAGTCCGTCGTAGGCAGTCGTTTGTAAAACGCCTGCCAGATCGGTTGAATGCATCGTCGCCGGCGCTTCGTGGCTGGCTGCCTGGTAAACCGTATGGCTCGTCGCTGCATTTGGCGTACCTGCCGATACGGTCGTGCTGAGGATCCGTCCAATGCTGTCGTATTTGAAACGGGTAACGCCATCGTCTTCGCTTCGTTCGGAGCGTTTCATTCCGTTCAGCGCGGAAAATGTCTGCAATGAAGTCGTGCTGGCACCATCAAATCCGACGGTGGTGATACCCAGCGTCAAAATATCCTGAGCAATGCTGTACTGATGTTCGGAACAAGTCTTGAGGCCGTTCATTTCAAGCGTGCGGTGACTCAAGAGTCCATGACGCGTCGAGTCTTGCGGCGTGTCGAAATAAGTCAGAATGCAGCTTGAACGCAACGTTTCACTCTTATCGGCCAGCTCATAAAGCTTTTCCTCAACAGGCAGGATCATGGAGCATTGCGAACCATTGAGGCCCTTGTGGAGCGCGTAGCGAAAACGCGTGACCGTCGTGCTGGCCGCAACATCGCTCGATGCCGGAATAACTGTCCGCTGTTTAACATAACGAATGAAACCTGAAGTGTCGGCTGGGCACCCATCCGCCCCTGTGACCGGATAAAACTCGGAAACAGTGGTCACACCGCTGGGCTCGACCTGCTTGATCAAATTACCGAAACTGTCGAACTCCGTAAGGGTGACTTCGTCGCGAGAATGACCAGTCTTCGAGTTCTTGTAACGTCGCGTCATCGCGCGCGGCAAGCGGAATTGCGGTGGCTGCCCGGCGATGCTCTTTCCGGGCTCCAGAGGGTATTCCATCAGATCTGACGTCACTGCATCAGCGCACGTTGTGGTCTGGGACTGCAGTAGGTGAAATCTGTTGTAGGTCCGTAATGTCGAATGATGAATCTGACCGTCCAGCATCAGGTTTTCAGTCGATGTATAAACATAGTCGGAGGCGGCGGCATCCAGATTGTCACCCTCCTCGGACCAACTGAACTCGCCCCCAAAACCCAAAAAGTTGGCGTCCGAGAACGCATACTCAGTCAGGATGGCTGGCTGACCGTACTGCGGGTATACCTTATGCGAGCTGACGCAGGGCATCGAATGCATAGGCGCCAAGGGTGGAAGCAAATGCCCATCCTCGGTATAGCCGATGACCTCCCGCGCACCCCGCGGTGAATCGACTTGAGTGAGACAACCGAGACCACCAATGATTTCGTATTGCAGCGTCCATTCTTCGCCTGTCGGCAAGCGAATGGTTGAAATGCGTTCGTCTGTCAGAAACAAGGTAATGCGTGTTTCGGCTACTGTACCCGGGTACTGAGTGAGCGCGACCTGATTGTCACTGGCGGCAACTTTCAATAATAAACGTTGCTCGTCTCTCACCTCGCTCAGGACTGGCTGTTCGTTATAAGTGACATATCGGAGGAAGATACTTGCGCCGTTGGCTGCCATGATCTGCACGGGTATGGCACTGCCGCTTTCCTCATGAATTTTCAGGGTTTCCCGTGTCCCGTTTATATTGAATAAATGAAAGTGATCGACATCGGGCCTGGTCACTTTTACAGTATTAAGTTTTTGCTCTGCGAATATCAAGCTCGACTCGAGCTCTGTTGCCTTATAGCGTTCCCCTGTTGACAACGTCATGATTTTGTTCAATGTGTCATAACGAGACAACGCGATTGACCACCCTGTTCCAAAACCGACATTAACCACATTCAACGGATTAAACTGAAGTACGACATCCAACGACAGCCCCATTGCGCTTACAGAGGTTATTTCTCCCAAAGATAATGAAAAGGTGTAAATCCCGGTTCTGGGGTCAACGCCCCCCTGGAGAAAACTGTTGAAATTAAATGCATTGGAGTACAAGGAATTCATTTGCTGAGCTTGCATTAAATTAACCCCGCTCCAAAATGAAGTCAGCCGGCCGCTTATCAAAATCCGGCCGTACTCGCAACTTATGCGCCGTCCCATACACGTCATAAGCGGTAAAATTGAAAGTCTCCTTTCTCACGTAAGTATCGGAAGAAAAAGACTCGCCCACGCCACGAACGATGGACAGTTCACCGTCTCTGTCATTAACCTTTACATAGTAAACTTCGTCGATTCGTTCACCCTTTTCGGGTGGAAGCACCAGGAAGACTTCCTTATCTTTCACCGCCGCCAGTTTACAACTCACATACCAGCGATAGTCATTGTCAATAAACCCGCCATAGGCCTCAAACACACTCCTGGTCAGCCTGTGATGATGACCATCGTCAGCTGCCGACCAGTCCACCAGCCTGAGTTGACGACCTCCTGGATACAAACCCAGATAGCAATGAAAAATTTCGTGGCTCCATCGGCCTTCGCTTCGCACCCGTTCCAACTTGAAATCTTCAATGGCGTACGTGACAGGCGCCTCAGCGACCAGCATGACACTGCTGTCGTGTTTGTCGCCCACCGTTGTGTTATTGGTCCGAATTATTCTGTCGTTCAAAATAACCGCCGCACCTATGTGCACCGTATCCACCACCGATGAAGAGACCCAATACTCAAGCACCGTAATGTCAGGTTCGACACTTTCCAGCGGTGCTGGGGCTGCATCTGAACCCGACATCGCGTACCAAAACTGATTAGGTCGATCGCTGACTTGCCAATTTCCCTGCAACACCTCGCCCGTACGGTAATTGATGAGCCGAACGGTGTGGTAAATCAAGGGAGTCAAGGGCACCGACTTTCCGTCTTTGTCTTTACCCCTGAGCGTAACCAATATTCGGACCTGCATATTTCCATTGGCGTACAGACTCTTTGATTGCGTCGATGACGGCGCATCAAAACTTACATTGAAACGTGTGAAACCTGTTACTTCGGCTACAGAACTCATGCGACTCACTCTACTATTGATTACAGTCACAGCCTCGAACATTGCCTCCAATGTTGCGCGACCTGCCTGACTGAACAAATAACAAGAATCAGAAGCCCATCCCATTCAAAAAAACATTCAAAATATGTATAACGCAAAACAATTTAATTCTCGACATACCACTCACGCATATTTGCCCAACCGAAAACGACTCAATCATCTCCAGCGCTCTCCACTCCGCTGTCCTCCGCTTCGGACTCTGTGTCTTCAGCCTGTTCAGCGCCAAACTCATCATCCACTTGAATCAGTAATTTTCTGTCGGCACCGGCATTTTCCATATAGTCGGCAACCTGCTGCTTACTCAAATCACTCAAAGGATTATTTCGAAAGTTGTAGTTTGCATCGCGCGTATCAGAAACTTCGAACAACTCATCAGGCAGCATTGTTATTTCATTGAACGTCAGGTCGACGAAAGCCAGGCTCTCAAGTGAGAACATTCCGTAAGGGACCGTGGTCAACCCCGTATTCTTCAAGTAGAGACTGTCCAATTGCTTCATGTAGCCAACATGGGGCGCCCATTCCAGTGGGTTGTTTTCCAGATCCAGAAGCGTCAAGCCTTCGATGTGCGCCAAACCTTCGACAGTGGCTTCGGTGAGCCGGATATCACAATCATCGAGCGTCAACGAAACAAGCTCGCGCATCTGATAAAGCTCGACGGGAAAAGCCTCAAGGGCCAAGCCAGACAATGTCAGGTACCGAACTCCCGGGAAGCTGGCGAAAAATGCATGGCCTCCCGTTCGGGAGGAACTGCTCAGCGACAACTCTCGAACATGACTGAAATCGGCCGACAATTCGGGTAGTACACCCAGAAAGTCCAATTCAAACTCAAGCGTCGTGATGTAACGGGTCGCCGTGTCCAGCAATGCCTGCATGAAACCCTGTCTGTGCTGACGTTGAATGGCAATTTCAGCATCTGTCAGTAGCGCTCCGGTGCCAGGATGAATGGACGGCACATCAGCACTCCACACCTCCAGCTCATTGACCAGCGTAATGTGTTCGTTTTCCAGCCTGGCAACAGCCAGCAGTGGGTCCCCGGTCAATCGCTCACTACGCAAGGCCGCCATCTGCTCTTCAGAAAGCGTTGGATACAGGGCTCGAAGCCGTTGTTCGATGGATTGCGTCTGCGCGGGATCGAGATCCCCGCCACCCAACAAGTAACCAGAACGCCCCACGGCAAGCCCCATGGGCGATCGGACGGCAGGCCCCAGCGCTGGCTGCTTGAACAATGCGCGCACCAGAGCACGATCCAGCAGTGGTTGTCGTCTGAGCATTTGTTTCAGTTCGGCCCACTGCCCCACATGGGGCAACCCCAACGAAAGACGTTGCGTGTCGGGAAGCGCGTGCATCACCGCGCCATACAGCGTGTCGAACCCATGTAATTGCTCACCGACATTATCGTGTGCCTGGTAGCGCCCGCCCTGCCTGACCAGCACTTTACGCAGCGGAGCTTCAGGGCGACCGATGCTGTCCAGCAACGCCCCATCAAAACGTTTATCACGCATCTCGATGCGGAGATCGGCGGACCACCCGTTCAATGTTTCGAGCATGTGCAGCGCCAGCCGGTCGCTGTCCAGGCTGCTGACAGAATCCAGGTAAAGTCCTTCGCAAGCCCGGCTGAGTCGCACCTCTCGCAAATAGAAAAGCGCTTCGTGCGCCATTCGTTGAGTTATTCCAGGATGATTGCGCATGTGCAGGCGATCAGTTGCACTGGCATTACGCGACAGCTCTTGAGCGATCGTTTTCGGCAGATCGGGGAAGATCCGCCGTAGTTGCTGCGTGTCTGCGTCAGCGCGCTGTTCGAAGGCGTCTTCGCGCGCCTGGAACAAGGCGCCACGATGCTCCTCGGCCCAATCGGCCATCCTCGAACGCAACCGCGCTTTTCGCACGTCGATCGCCGGTAATGAATCACCAAACGCCGTACTTTCACCCAGCAGTTTTTTCAGCGTCGCCTCGTCCAGTGACTCAACGATCCCTTGAATTCCATTGGCGTTGCGCAGGCTCTCAGGTACACGGACACCTTGCGCTTGCAGCAGTAGTGCCTGCATCTGGGGATCAGCTTTGGTGTACACCGCCGGATCCGGGCTTTGCAGTTGCGCACGGAATACTTTGATTTGCTCATCAAGCCCGAAGCGCCGAATGCTTTCTTCAAGCAAGGCCGGTGGGCGCCGGACGTGGACGTGCATGTCACGCAGCACGGCTTCATCGACGCCGCTGACGTCCAGGATGCGCCGGGCGGTGACGTCAGAGAAGTCAGCGACTGAATGACCCAAACGACGAAACAACTGTGCGCCTTGCCATTCCATCGGACGCTCGACTTCATGCGCCCAGGCCCCGGCGCCGTTGTGAGTCAGTCGTGGCCGGTAGGCGTTCGCCCGCTGCGGGTGACGGACGCGCCAGGCACTTTCGCCCGGCTCGGTGCGAACCTCGTACAGGCTGCCCTCAAGCGGCAGGAACATCGCTGCGCCGTGGTGATGCAAACCCAGTTCGTCCGGCATCGAATCGGCAGGCAACGAGGCAGCGAACTCATAAGGCGTCAGATCAGGGTTCCACAAGCGCGTGCGTCCATCTTCCAGCACGACGGGCTTGAGACTGTCGACAAAGGTCGAAGGCTTGATAGCCAGCACTTTCCCGGCCACCGCACCGCCCACCGCGAATGCGCCCAGTTGCGCGAGATTTTCAGCGATGGCCATCAAGTGATCAGCCGCCTCGACCACCTGACCTTCGGTCCAATCCAGAATGCCGGTACAGGTCTCGTCCAACAGTTGGTAGGCGGTGTACGCCAACATCAATTCGCCCAGAAACGGCACAAAGGGGACCGCCACCAGGGCCGCGACCTGCAATACGATCGAGGCGACCTTTTCCAGGCTGTCCCAGGTTTCCCAGCGAGAGTTGCGGTCGGTGTCTGCGCAAGGCACGGCAATGGCGCGGGCATCATTGAGAATCTTGTTGAGCTTGTCCTGGTACAACTCTGTCCATGGATCACCCTGTACCCGGCGCGAACTCCACTTCATTACGGTAGAAGGATCATTGAGCGCGGCAAAAAAATAGCCTCGCCGTTCATGAGCGACGAACCGGGCAAAAAAACGCTGGTAGTGCGCAGAACGCAACCGCTGTGCCAAATCTGCCCTGAAAGCAGCCGTCGACGGGTACTCTTTGAGCGGATGCTGCGGATCGTCGGGGATGTACACGAGCACCGGTTCCACTCTGGTAGCACGGTCCAGATCACCGGCCAGCAGCATGATCCCGGTCAGCTTCGCCTCCATGACCTGCAATTGGTAGCACTGCAAAACCCGGGCACCCAGGGCAGGCCTGGCGCCGCCATCGAGCAGATGCAACAAGGACGCGTGAGAGTGCAGGCCGATATCCCCTTTCATGCGGGCCAGGAGTATCGCAGCCCTGAACGCGTCTTTCTGGCTGGTCTTTACATTGAGTTCCAGTACTGCCCTGGCCAGAGCATCCTTGGGCAATAACAACGTTTCCAGTTGCTGGGTGTACTGGCCGCCGATGTCCAGTTCACGACACATCGAAACAAAAGCGCTGACACTCATGCGTTGATTAATGGCGAGCACATCAAATTGCCCGGACATGCTGGGCTCGCTGATAAAACAGGAAGCTGAATCAAAGTAGCGGATGCCTGCTTCCTTTGCCTCAAAGTTGCGCAACGCTGCATCCAGCAAGGAAACGGTCCTGACTTGATAGCCCACTAAAATGCCGGTCGGCAGATAGAGCCTCAAGTAGGTGCGGGTGACATCCACTTCAATGGCGAAGCGTTCTTTCAGTGCCTGTCGAAGCAGGGGTTCAGCAAACTGACGGACATTTGCCAGCGACTCGAACAGCCGATCAACCTTGTTTTGCGATACCCAACTGGCCTTGATGGCTAGCGCCAGCGCCGCGTGAGAAGCCGCCGAGGCGGTCTTGTACCATTGAGGAATCGCCACCGGGGTGCGCTTCAACGCCTGGCGCCTGTCTGGCGAAGCGCGAGTCAGCCAGTCGGGAATTCTTTCTTCAATGAATTGTTGGTGAGGGTTGTAAGGACGTTGCTGTACGGAAGTTTCAAACATACGGGT
This sequence comes from Pseudomonas sp. Sample_16, assembly GCF_004307665.1. NCBI lineage: Bacteria > Pseudomonadati > Pseudomonadota > Gammaproteobacteria > Pseudomonadales > Pseudomonadaceae > Pseudomonas > Pseudomonas sp. Sample_16. The sequence continues at coordinate 176,108 of NZ_RCOB01000052.1, read as the reverse complement.
AGCCTATAAGCCGACGTAAAACCGTAGCTTATTGAACTGCCCACTCACAAAAGGCTACATAGTTACCGCACTCACCCTTGCACAGCGTGCTCACGTTTCACTGAAACTTACTGTTCGTCGTTATAAACGAACTTGGGCATTTCCCAGTGAAAACGTATCGCCAGCAAGCGCAGCAAAAAGCCGCCAAACAACGTGATCAGAATCGCCTGCTCTCCCGGCAAGTTCAGGTAAAGACAGAACATGTAGCACCACGCCGCCGCGAAAGAGACGCTGGCGTACAGTTCGCGACGGAAGATCAGCGGGATGTCGTTGCAGAAAATGTCCCGCAGGATGCCGCCGAAAACCCCAGTGATCACGCCACTGACCGAGGCCACCAGCATGCCGTGGCCCATTTCCAGGGCGGTCATGCAGCCGATCAGGGTGAACGCCACCAGCCCCACGGCATCGAGCACCAGAAACAGCGAGCGCAGGTGGCGCATCCAGCGGGCGGCAAACACGGTGAACATCGCCGCGATGGACGTCAGCACCAGGTATTCCGGGTGCTTGACCCAGGTCAGCGGGTAGTGGCCGAGCAGCACGTCACGTACCGAACCGCCACCCAGCGCCGTGACGCAGGCGATCAGGACCACGCCAAACCAATCCATGCCACGACGCCCCGCGGACAATGCACCAGTCATGGCTTCGGCGGTGATGGCGATCAGGTAGAGCATCAGCAACATGGTGGCGGTCCTTGCAAAAAGGCGCGCAGTCTACGCACTTCGCCGAGGCATCAAAAGAGGGCGCACGAAAGCAATGAGGCGAGGGAGCTTGCTCCCGCTGGAGTGCCAAGCGCTCCCTTGCCTTCTTCCGGTCAGAGCGCATTTGCAGTCCTTACGACTGCTACGCAGCCGAGCGGGAGCAAGCTCCCTCAAAAGCCCCGCGCCAGCCAACGGATCAAAACTTGATGAAATGCTTGCGATAGTGCTGCAGCTCGGCGATCGATTCGCGGATGTCGTCCAGCGCCAGGTGGGTGCTGCCCTTCTTGAAGCTGTCGCGAACGTCCGGCGCCCAGCGTGCGGCCAACTCTTTAAGCGTGGACACGTCGAGGTTGCGGTAATGGAAATAGCTTTCCAGGGATTTCATGTGCGTATAAAGGAAGCGACGGTCCTGGCAGATGCTGTTGCCACAGATCGGCGACTTGCCCTTCGGTACCCACTTCTCCAGGAACGCAATGGTCTCGGCTTCGGCTTCGGCCATGCTGATGCGGCTGTCGCGCACGCGTTGGGTCAGGCCGGAATTGCCGTGGGTGCGGGTATTCCATTCGTCCATGCGGGCGAGGACTTCATCGCTGTGGTGGATGGCGATCACCGGACCTTCGGCCAAGGTGTTCAGATCACTGTCGGTGACGATGGTGGCCATTTCGATGATGACGTCGTTTTCCGGATCCAGACCGGTCATTTCCAGGTCGATCCAGATCAGGTTCTGCGAATTTTGCATGTGTCGGCTCCTAGGCAATGCTGCGCAGTTTAGCCTAGGCCGGTGGCCGGGCGTGCTAAACTCGCGGCCGTTTTACCTAATCGCTGCATTCTTTATACGGAACACCCATGGCCAAACGCCAACTCAATCGTCGTCAAAACTGGCGCATCGAAAAGATTCAGGGCGAGCGCGCTGCCCGCGCCGCCAAACGCGAGTCCTCGGCTGTCGAGGCACTCGAGGGTGGCGACCTGGGTCCGGAACAGCACGGCCTGGTGATCGCGCACTTCGGTGTGCAGGTCGAGGTCGAGGCCTGCGAAGGTGCATTGGCCGGCCAAGTGTTCCGCTGCCACCTGCGGGCCAACCTGCCTGCCTTGGTGACCGGTGACCAGGTCGTCTGGCGCGCTGGCAACCAGGGCATCGGCGTGATCGTGGCGCAACTGCCGCGCAACACCGAACTGTGCCGCCCGGACAGCCGTGGCCAGCTCAAGCCGGTAGCCGCCAACGTCGACATGATCGTCATCGTTTTTGCACCACTGCCCGAGCCCCACGCCAACCTGATCGACCGTTATCTTGTCGCTGCCGAACATGCGGGCATCAAGCCGCTGTTACTGCTGAACAAGTTCGACCTGATCGACGAAAACAACGCGCCGGCGCTGAACGCCCTGCTCGCGGTTTACCGCACGCTGGGTTACCCGGTGCTGGAAGTCTCGGCGCACCACGGCAACGGCATGGAACAGTTGCAGAAACAGCTGGACGGTCGCATCAGCGTGTTCGTCGGCCAGTCCGGTGTCGGCAAGTCGTCGCTGGTCAACAGCCTGTTGCCGGAAGTCGAGACCCGCGTCGGTCCGTTGTCCGAGCTGTCCGGCCAGGGCACTCACACCACCACCACCGCGCGGTTGTTCCACTTCCCTGGCGGCGGCGAGTTGATCGACTCACCAGGCATCCGCGAGTTCGGCCTGGGACACGTCAGCCGTGCCGATGTCGAGGCCGGCTTCATCGAGTTCAACGATTTGCTCGGCACCTGTCGCTTCCGCGACTGCAAGCACGACCGTGAACCCGGTTGCGCATTGCTCAAGGCTCTCGAAGACGGCCGCGTGCAACAGCAACGAATGAACAGCTACCGCTCGATCATCGCCAGTTTGCCGGAAAACGGCTACTAAACAGGCACCTGCCCCGCCCTGATCCAACGGGGCGGCGGGCTGCCGGTTCTACTGTTTAAATCACCCACCAACTTAAACGTCAGACATTTCTGTAAGGCGTCTGCACGCATCCCTGTAGGGCATTTCTCTTTCGCGATCGGCACCTTGTGGCGGCCAGCCAATGACCTAAGTTCAAACCCTCTTCGCACTCCTGCGACATCGAGGGACAGCCATTGCAAACCTATCATTTGTTCATCAGCCCTCCGTGGGTCTACCTGTACGCCCCTGCCCACCGCGTCGCCATTTGCCAGCGCACGGCGGTGTAACCATGCGCAAAGGACTGTTCATCGGCATCAACGATTACACCCATGTCTCGCGCCTGGGCGGTTGTTGCAACGACGCCATGGCCATGGCGTCTGTGCTGAAGACCGACGCCAATGGCGACCCGAACTTCAAGAACATCGTGTTGACCTGTGCCGAGGATTACCTGAGTCGAAAGAAACTCGAGGATCAGATCCGCGAGTTGTTTTCCGGGGACTGCAACGTCGCACTGCTGTACTTCGCCGGTCACGGCACTTTCGACACCGATACCGACGAAGGCATGCTGATCCCGCAGGATTACAGGAACGCCAATGACGGGATTCGCCTCAGCGATGTTCTTAATTGGGCAACCAAAGCCACCCGGATCAAAAACAAGGTGATCATTCTCGACTGCTGCCAGAGCGGCTCGGCAGGCGAACTGCGCGCCTTGCGCAGTGAAGGCAGCGTAGTGGGCGAAGGCATGACCATTCTTACTGCGTGCAAAAAGGAAGAGCCGGCGATGGAAGGCGCCCAACACGGCGTATTCACCGGGCTATTGCTCCAGGCTCTGCACGGCGGCGCCGCCAACATCCTCGGCAAGATCACTCCCGGCAGCCTCTATTCGTTTGTCGACAACGCCCTTGATGCCTGGGAACAGCGGCCGGTGTTCAAGACCAACGTGTCGCAGTTCATTTCCCTGCGCGAGGTTTCTCCGCTGATCGCCAAGGAAATCCTGCGCAAACTGCCCGAGTGGTTTGCCGAAGCGGAATCGGTCTACCCGCTCGCCCCCAGCTTCGAGCCCAGCGAACCCGAGTTCAATCCGGAACACGGCGAGGTCTTCTCTCAACTGCAAAAGTGCAATCGTCACAGCCTGATCGAACCGGTTGATGCCGAACATATGTATTACGCCGCCATTCACTCCACCGGCTGCCGCCTCACCGCCCTCGGTGCCTATTACCGCGAACTCGCAATCAAGGGACATTTCTGATGCCAGTGTTTATCAGCTACCGCCACATGGATCGCGCCTACGCGGTCAACATCAATACCCGCCTGATGCAGGCCAACATCAAGACCTATCTCGATGTGCTGGACGCCGAATCCCAGACCACCGACGACATCACCGGTGTGATCACGCGCAACATCAGTGAATGCACGCACCTGCTGGCGGTGGTGTCGGAAAAAACCGCACTGTCCTGGTGGGTACCGTTCGAAATCGGCGAGGCGACCATCACCAACCGACGCATCTGCTCATTCAAGACCGGCCCAACGGAACTGCCGCTGTACCTCGATAAATGGCCGAAACTGACCAGCGACAGAGACATCGAGTTCTTCATTGATGCCTATCGAAACGAATCGACCATCAAGCGATCGATGTCACTGGAGTCGGTTAACGGCAGCGAGGCGGTGCGCAGCGTCAACAAAACCAACGCCGATCGATTTCACACGGATCTCAAATCCAGGATCATTCGCGGTTTCTGAAGGATCAGGTCGGCTGTCAGTCCGACATCGCTGGCAAGCCAGCTCCCACAGGAATCGTGCCCACACGGAGAATGCAGCGGCCTGATAAACGCCGAAAAAAAACCGACATCACTGTCGGTTTTTTTGGGATCACTGCTTCGCTGGCTCAGCCGGCTTCGGCGCCGGATCATCAAACAGATTCAAACGCTCGCGCAGTTCGTGGGCCGGCAGCGGTTCCTTGTCTGCCGGCAGCGCATTCGGGTCGACCGGTGCAGCCGGGGTGGCGCCTGGCGCTGCAGAACCTTGCGGTGCATCAGGAGCAGGTTCCGCGCCTTGCGAACCTTCAATGGCGCGCTGGGCTTTCTTGGTCAGCACCACAATGTCGATGCGACGGTTGACCGGGTTGAACGGATGTTCACGGTCGAACAAGGCAGACGAGGCATAACCCACCACCCGCGCCACCTGCCCGTCCGGATAACTGCCCGCCACCAGCGCACGGCGGGCGGCGTTGGCACGGTTGGCCGACAGTTCCCAGTTACCGAAATCGCCCTGGCCGCTATACGGTTTGGCATCGGTGTGGCCGCTGATGCTGATCTTGTTCGGCACCGCTTTGATGGTGTCGGCCATGGCCAGCAGGATGTCTTCGAAATACGGTTTCAGACGCGCAGAACCCGAGTCGAACATCGGCCGGTTTTCGGCATCGACGATCTGGATGCGCAAGCCGTCCGGGGTGATCTCGAACATGATCTGGTCTTTGAATTTCTGCAGCTGCGGGTTCTCTTCAACCTTGTTTTGCAGTTCTTGCAGCAACAACTCGAGACGTTCCTTCTCGACCATTTCGGCCATGCCTTCGACCTGTTCGGCGTCGACGGTCACCTTGTCCGGTTGCGGCTGGGACTTCACCTCGGGGTTGAGGGTGTTTTCCGGCGCCAGGGTCGGCGTACCGCCAAGGTCGATGATGTACGGCGTGCCGCTTTCGGAAAAGCCGATCGGGTCCTTGAAGTAACCGGCGATGGCGATCTTCTGTTCCGGCGTTGCCGTCGACAGCAGCCACAGCACCAGGAAGAACGCCATCATCGCCGTGGCGAAGTCGGCGAAAGCGATCTTCCACGCCCCGCCGTGATGCCCGCCGGCGATGCGCTTGACGCGCTTGATGATTATCGGCTGGTTATTTTCCATGGCTTAACGACCGCGAACCGCTTGTTCCAGCTCGGCGAAGCTAGGGCGGTGCGCCGGGTACAGAACCTTGCGCCCGAACTCGACGGCCAGCGATGGCGGCATGCCGGAAGCCGAAGCCACCAGGGAAGCCTTGATGGCTTCGTAGACGTTCAGCTCTTCCTTGGCATCGTGGGCCAGGGAATGGGCCAACGGGCCGAAGAAACCGTAGGCAGCGAGAATACCGAAGAAGGTACCGACCAGCGCCGCACCCACGTGCAGGCCGATGGACTTCTGATCGCCCTCACCCAGGGACGCCATGGTCACCACGATCCCCAATACCGCCGCGACGATACCGAAACCGGGCATGGCGTCGGCGATGCCGTTCACCGCATGGGACGGGTGTTCAAGGTCTTCCTTGAGGCTGTAGAGTTCCATGTCGAACAGGCCTTCCAGCTCATGGGGAGCCATGTTTCCGGAAGACATGATGCGCAGGTAATCGCAGATGAACGCGGTCATGCGCTCGTCTTTCAGGACCGTCGGGTACTTGGCGAAGATCGGGCTCGCGGCGGCATCTTCGATATCGCCTTCAATGGCCATCATGCCTTCACGACGGCTCTTGTTGAGGATCTCGTAAATCAGGCCAAGCACTTCAAGATAAAAACCGTGGCTGAAACGCGAACCGAACATGCTCAGGGACTTCTTGAGCACGTGCATGGTCATGTAGCCGGGGTTGGCCTGCAAGAATGCGCCGAGGGCCGCACCACCGATGATCATCACCTCGAAAGGCTGGATCAGGGCGGCAATTTTGCCGTGGGAGAGCACGTATCCGCCGAGCACGCTCGCGAATACGACGATGATGCCGATTATTTTAGCCATAGGTAGGAGAGCACTTACTGAGTCGGGTTCAAGGTCATATTCGGAAGTTAAAAAATCTCTTCTTCTACTTATCGGCAAAACTGCGCCAGACTATAGCCAGTTCAGGCGAAAAGCCAATTTGACCCATTCCGGGCGCAGGTAACGCAGACGATGATCGCCTCCAGACATGGTTAACGAAACGAACGTCCCGACTCCCAAACCAACCACGCTCCAAGGCTGGGTCAAGCTTCTGGATGGCGTCCGCCTGCCGGTTCCGCAGGCCAGTCACGACCGCGTCTGCCGGGCGATCCGCGACAGTCGCAGCTCGCTGCGCGACATCGCCGATTTGATGCAGGACAGTCCGGCTTTGGCCTTGAGCGTGATTCGCGAAGCCAACCGCCACACCCACGGCAGCATGACCGAGCCGGCAGAAAACCTTGAGGTAGCGATCAACCGCCTCGGTTTGAAACGCACCGAAGAATTGCTGGAACGCTTGCCTGCCGCGCCCATGGGCGAGATTCCCAAGCCACTGCGTCAGCTACAAATGATCAGCCAGCACGCGACGCAACAAGCCAACGGTTTTTTCGCCAGCCGCCTCGCGCGCCTGTGGCAGGACATTCATTGGGGCAGCCTGCTGTTTCTGTCACCACTGTGGCCCCTGGCATTGACGCATCCGCAGTTGCTCGAAGAATGGGAGCTGCGGGTCATCCATAAAGGCGAGTCGGCGCGTAAAGTCGAAAAGCAGTTGTTTGGCGCGCGCCTGCTGGAAATCGGCCTGGCTCTGGTGGAGGCCTGGCACCTGCCGATCTGGGTGCAGCAAGGCTATAAACTGTTGCTCACCGAACAGCGGGAACTGGTCAAAGTCCTGCGCATTGCCCGCGACAGCGAGCATCCGTTGCGCCAGCAAAATCGCCTGGATGACGATCCGACGCTGCGCCGCTGGCTCAACCAGCCCGCCAACACGGTGCTGCTGGCCAACGGGCTGGCGCTGTCGGCGCAACAGGCCTGGGACAGTCCGCACAGCGAGCGCTGGCAGTACCTGACCAGCCTTTACCTGCAAATGCCCATGGACGAGGTGCAACAACAATTGCACCAGCAGGCCGCCAACAGCGCCCGCCATCACGCCATGCCCGACCTTTGGCACCCTGCCGTTGCATTGCTCTGGCCATGGGGCACGAATCGAGTGCATGCCGGTCTGTTGCCAGCCCCGGCGCCGACCGCCGAAGACCTGGCAAAGTGGCGTCGTCAATGTGCCGAATTGCTGATCGAGCCGAGCCGCTTCACCAACGCCATGCACTTGACCACCTCGGCCCGCGACGCCCTGGTCGCGTGCGGCATGCGCCGGGTAATGATCCTGATGGCTGATCGAGCCCATGCCAACCTGCGGGTGCACCAGAGCACCGGTTTACCGAAAGAAGTGGCCGGCATGAATTTCGCGGTCAGCCAGAGCACAGTGCTGCAACGGCTGCTCGCGCAACAGGCGCAGGTGCGTTTGACGCCAGCCAACAACGCACAGTTTTCCGCCCTGCTGCCCAACAGCCTGCGCTCACAATTCAGCGGTGAGCATCTGTTGCTGCGCTCACTGGTCAATAACGGCCGCGTGATCATGATTGTCGTGGCGGATCAGGGTGGCGGCGCCTTTTCGGAAATCACCGTACAAGCCTTTGGCAAAACCGCGCAGTGCATCGAGAAAGCCCTGCACAGCTTTAGCCACCGCGGCCAGTAAGGCTGCGTTACAATCTTCCCTTTTTGTGCCCTGGAGACCTCACATGTCTGACTTCTCTGGCTTGCCGCTGGTGATCGAGCCGAGCGACTTGCTCCCTCGCCTTGATGCCCGCGAACTGATCCTGGTGGACCTGACCAGCAGCGCCCGCTACACCGCAGGGCATATTCCCGGTGCTCGTTTTGTCGACCCCAAGCGCACGCAACTCGGTCAGGCGCCTGCGCCGGGACTGATGCCGCCGCAGGCTGCACTCGAGACGTTGTTTGGTGAGCTGGGACACAACCCCGACGCAGTCTACGTAGTGTACGACGACGAAGGCGGCGGTTGGGCCGGGCGCTTTATCTGGCTGCTGGATGTCATCGGCCACCGCAAGTACCACTATATAGACGGCGGCCTGACAGCCTGGCTGGCAGAAGGCTTGCCGATGTCGATCCAGATCCCGCCAGCCGTGGGTGGTCCGGTTTCATTGACCTTGCATGACGAACCCACCGCTACCCGCGAGTACCTGCAAAGCCGTCTCGGCGCCGCCGACCTGGCGATCTGGGATGCCCGCGGACCGCTGGAATACTCCGGCGAGAAAGTGCTCGCGGCGAAGGCCGGTCATATTCCCGGCGCGATCAATTTCGAATGGACGGCGGGCATGGATCAGGCGCGCCAACTGCGCATTCGCACCGACATGCCGCAGATCCTTGAAAAACTCGGCATCACGCCGGACAAGGAAATCATTACCCACTGCCAGACCCACCACCGGTCCGGCTTCACTTATCTGGTGGCCAAGTCCCTCGGTTATCCGCGGGTCAAAGGCTACGCCGGTTCCTGGGGCGAGTGGGGCAATCACCCTGACACGCCTGTCGAGCTTTAAGGTTTTTAAGGACACCCAATGAAAGAACGTTTGTTTATCCTCAGCCAGTACCTGCTGCCCCACCACTTGCTTTCGCGACTGGCGGGCTGCGTCGCCGAATGCCGGGTGCGCTGGTTCAAGAATGCCTTTACCGCCTGGTTTGCCAAGCGCTATCAGGTGGACATGTCCCAGGCATTGGTCGAAGACCTGACGGCCTATGAGCACTTCAACGACTTCTTCACCCGCGCCTTGAAAGACGGCGCACGTCCGCTGGACGAAACACCGGGCGCGATCCTCAGCCCGGCCGACGGTGCGATCAGCCAACTCGGCCCGATCGAACACGGTCGCGTGTTCCAGGCCAAGGGCCACAGTTTCAGCGTGCTGGAACTGCTGGGGGGTGATGCTGCCAATGCTGCGCCTTTCATGGGCGGTGATTTTGCGACCATTTATCTGTCGCCGAAAGACTACCACCGTGTGCACATGCCGCTGGCCGGCACCCTGCGCGAAATGGTCTACATCCCGGGCCGGCTGTTCTCGGTGAACCAGTCTACCGCTGAAAACGTACCGGAACTGTTCGCCCGCAACGAGCGAGTCGCGTGCATTTTCGACACCGAGCGCGGGCCGATGGCCGTGGTATTGGTGGGGGCGATGATCGTCGCGTCGATCGAAACCGTTTGGGCCGGCCTGGTCACGCCGCCGAAGCGCGAACTGAAAACCTTCCGTTACGACGAAGCCGCCCGTGCGCCGATTCATCTGGAAAAAGGTGCGGAACTGGGCCGCTTCAAGCTGGGTTCGACCGCTGTCGTACTGTTCGGGCCGGATCAGGTGAAGTGGACGGAAGACATGGTCGCCGGCGCCCCGGTACAGATGGGCCAGGGCATGGGCCTGCCGAAGGCTTAAAGACCACGCTGTACCTTGTGGGAGCGGGGTTGCCCGCGATTGCGGACTGACCGTCAACCGTGATGTTGATGGTTGGTCAGTCATCGCTGGCAAGCCAGCTCCCACATTGATTTCCAGCGTATCAGAGCTGTCCGTCGCGATCGCGGAAGCCCAGCAAGTACAGCACGCCATCCAGCCCCAGGGTGGAAATCGCCTGCTTGGCCGATTGCTTGACCAGCGGCTTGGCACGGAACGCCACGCCCAACCCGGCAATCGCCAGCATCGGCAAGTCATTGGCGCCGTCGCCGACTGCAATGGTCTGCTCCAGACGCAAACCTTCCTTGTGTGCCAGTTCTTTGAGCAGATCCGCTTTGCGCTGCGCATCGACAATCGGCTCGATCGCCACGCCAGTCACCTTGCCGTCGACCACTTCCAGTTCGTTGGCGAACACGTAATCGATACCGAGCTTGGCCTGCAATTGCTTGGCGAAGTAGGTGAAGCCGCCCGACAGAATCGCAGTCTTGTAACCCAGGCGCTTGAGTTCGGCGAACAGGGTTTCAGCGCCTTCGGTCAAGCGCAACGAAGCGCCGATAGAATCCAGTACGCCGACATCCAGGCCTTTGAGCAAGGCCAGACGCTCCTTGAAGCTGGCACGGAAATCCAGTTCGCCGGCCATCGCCCGCTCGGTAATTTCCGAAACCTTGTCACCCACACCGGCGGCCTTCGCCAATTCGTCGATCACTTCGGCTTCGATCAGCGTCGAGTCCATGTCGAACACCGCCAGACGACGGTTGCGACGGAACAGCGAATCCTCCTGGAACGCGATGTCGACGTTCAGCTCCTGGGCGACGCTGAGGAATTCGGCACGCAACGCCTGCGGATCGGCCGCCTCGCCGCGTACGGAAAACTCGATGCAACCCTTGCCTTTATCAGCCGGAGTATCCAGCGGCATGCGCCCGGACAGGCGATCGATGTGATCAATGTTCAAACCGTACTTGGCGGTGATCGAACTCACGGCCTGCAGTTGTCCGGCAGTCACCTTGCGGGTCAACAACGTGACGATGTGGCGCTTTTTGCCCTGGTTGCCGACCCACTGCTGGTAATCCTCTTCGGACACCGGCGTGAAACGCACCTGTTGATCAAGCTCATAGCCCTTGAACAGGATGTCCTTGAGCACGGATTTACCTTGCTCGGTGTCGGGAATTTCAACCAGGATGCCGAACGACAAGGTGTCGTGGATCACCGCCTGACCGATGTCGAGAATGTTCACACCACCCTGGGCCAGAACGCCGGTAATGGCCGCAGTCAGACCCGGACGGTCGACTCCCGTGATGTTTATCAGGACGATTTCGCGCAAGGCGCACCCCCGCAGGTGGAAAAAAACCGCATTCTACCCACTTTCAGTGACCATCGGGCACCGTGAGCGCTTTGACGGTCTAGGGCCTGTCGCTATACTGCGCGTCAACTTCACGGACAAAAGAGCCGAGCTCAAGTGAACCGGCCCACGCCAGTTAAAACCGATAACTTCTTCCTGCTGATCTTCCGGGCACTGCGTCACCGCCGTGTACCGATTGCATTGCGCATTGCCAGCCATAACGTGATCCTGGTCGCTCTGGCCCTGGTGATCTACGCCTGTGTGATGGGTTTGCAGTTCAAGCAGGCCATGCATGAGCAGGCGGATGCGCTGGGCGAAAGCCTGACCACGCAGACGGCCACCTCGGCCACCGAGCTGCTGGTGTCCAATGACATCCTCAGCCTCAACGTGCTGCTCAACAACCTGACCAAGAACAAGCTGGTGGCCCACGCCGCCATCTACAGCGTCGACAACCGCATCCTCGCCGAAGCCGGTCAGCGGCCCAAGCACGGCTTGCTGGGCGAAGCCGAGGGCATGTACCAGAGCAAGATCACCTTCCAGGACGTGACGGCCGGGCAACTGCGCATCAGCCTGGACATGGATCAGTTCCAGCAGCCGATGACCATCAGCCTGCAAAGCATGGGCATCCTCAGCGCGATCCTGCTGGCACTTTCCCTGGCCTTGAGCCTGCGCCTGGGTCGGCACATCTCTACGCCGCTCCTGCAATTGCGCGTCTGGCTGCGCAATATCGACGAATACACCCCGGCCACCGAACGCCAGGACGAGATCGGTGATCTGGCCCGGCAACTGCACGCCAACTTCGCACCGGAACCGGCCGAGCCTGAACCGGAGCCGGAACCCGAGCTCGAAGACAGCGATGATGACGATGCCGAACCGGGCTTCGAAGTGCGCAACCTGCGCGATCCGAGCTTCGACGAAAGTCGGCCGATGGCGGCGAAGAAAGCGGCCCCACGGCGCGTTGTCAGCACCGTTGAAGACGATGACGACGATGCGTTTGCCGATTTGCTCGATGACGCAGACAGCGTAGTGAAACCGCTTGCCCGCCCTGCTCCTTCGAATGTACCGCAGCACAGCGCCGTTCTGGCCGTGCAGCTGGGCTCCCAGGAGCAACTGCGTCGCTTGCCGCGCACACGTCTGGAAGAATTGCTCAAACGCTATCGTGATTGCCTTGATCAGGCCGCTTCGTTGTACGAGAGCGAACTGCACACGCTGAACGACGGCAGCACACTGATGCTGTTCCACACCGAAGACAGCGGCGACGACTACCTGACCAATGCCATTTGCTGCGGCGAATTGCTCCGCGCGCTCGGCCACCAGTTACAAATCGAAGTCGCCGACAGCGGCATCACCCTGCAATTGCAGCTGGGCCTGACCCTGGGCGACGATTTATTCGGCCTGAGCCAGATCGATCTGCTGCTGACCGATGCCGCCCAGGACGCCCTGGCCCTGTCGCAACACAGCCGCAACCTGCTGCTGGTGGAACGCAAGATCAGTGACGACGCATTGATCCGCCAACGCGCGCGGATCCGCCCGATTGCCAGCCCTGAAGGTGCTTGTTGCGTAGAGCGGTTGATGGAGCCTTATCCGTCGATGCTGGAGCGGCAATTGGCGCGGATGCATGAACGCCGGGCGTAAGCCTTAGCCCCGGTATAACGAAGCCCGCAGGTGATCACTCGTCTGCGGGCTTTTTTGTTGCCTTCACTGACGCCATCGCTGGCAAGCCAGCTCCCACAGTGATTGATGTCGTACACGCAATCTGCGCTCAACAGATACCCTGTGGGAGCTGGCTTGCCGGCGATGAGGTCATCAGCCGCACTGGAAGTCTCCAACCAGCAGAAAAAACAAAGCCCGCACAAGGCGGGCTTTGGGTTGACTCGGTCCAGGCTTAGAAGCGGAACACTTCCATGTCCGTGCGAATCGGCGAGGCCATCGGGATCTTCGGCTGCTTTTCCGCTTCCGCCGCCGGTGCCACAGGCTTGGCCGCCGGTTTTTTTGGCGCTTCGGCGATTGGCGGCTGGTTGGCCAGAGGCTTGAGCGCGGTCGACAGCTGTTCGGCCAGTTTCTGCAACAGCACACCCTGAGCCTGAACCTGCGCCGCCGTGCTGCCGGCGTGCTGCTCCTGCAAATGAATGATGCGATTGTCGCGGACCTGCCCACGACGGTCGATGAGGCGCCATTGCGCATCGAGGATGGCCGGCTGCTTGGTCCCAGAATCCAGGCGCGTGATGGTCAACAACACTTGAACGTCCGGCGTGAAGCCAACGGTGGCCGGCGCCAATACCACGCGCTGGCTGTCCAGATGACCGGCGACCTGACGCAGCAACAACTGGTCGATGTCGGAAGACAGGCTGCCGGCCCAGCGACCGTCGGTCGCAGCTTGCAGGCTGCCGTCGGGCTGACGCTGCAACAGGGTTTCGCGTTGCAGATAGTCGGCAACGGTCACCGGGCCCAGCAATACAGCCATGCCCGCGCTTTGCGCAGGCTGAACCGGACTACCGCTGTCCAGTTGATACAGCGACACCGGCTGGTGAACGCTGCAGCCCGCCAGGCCAAGAACGCCGGCGAGCATCAGAATAAAAGGAAGGCGCAGAGCAGTCATCGTCCCATCCAGGTGATTGCCACAAGGCTAATCACAGTGAAAATACTCAATAAATATGAAGAACGCTCGGCCACGCCGGCGCTTGAAAGGCCATATCATCCGTGAATATGCGTTCCGACTCCAGCGCGAAAGCGTCGATCTACGCGTTAAATCGTAGATCGAGCGCTCTAGGACGCTTAATTGAGGTTTTCGACGAGCAGCGCATCCACCCGCTGGAAGCCACGCGGCAGTTTATTACCACGACGCCCACGTTCACCCTTGTAGTGTTCGAGGTCGTCCGCTTTCAGTGACAAGGTACGTTTTCCAGCCTGAAGCACCAAGGTTGCACCCTCCGGGATAACGGCGATGTCCGTGACATATTCTTCGCGACTGGCCACTCGCTCACCGGAAATCCCGATGATCTTGTTGCCTTTGCCCTTACCTAATTGTGGCAGATCGCTGATCTTGAAGATGAGCAGGCGACCTTCGGTGGTCACCGACGCCAACCAGTTCTGTTCACGATCGGCGACAGGCCGCGGCAGGATGACCTTGGCGTTGTTCGGCAGGCTCAACAGCGCCTTGCCCGCCTTGTTCTTGGCCTGCAGGTCTTCACCCTTGACCACGAAACCGTAACCGGCATCGGAGGCGATCACGTACAACGCATCGTCTTCGGGCATCAGCACGCACTCGAAACTCGCCCCCGGCGGTGGCGTCAGACGACCGGTCAGCGGTTCGCCCTGGCCACGGGCCGATGGCAGCGTGTGCGCAGCCACCGAATAGCTGCGACCGGTGGAGTCGATAAACACCGCAAATTGGTTGGAACGCCCCGCCGCCAGGGCCTTGAAGCCATCGCCAGCCTTGTAGGAAAGCCCGGTGGCGTCGATTTCGTGACCTTTGGCCGAACGTACCCAGCCTTTCTCCGACAGAACGACTGTTACTTTCTCGTTCGGCAGCAGATCGTGTTCGGTCAGGGCCTTGGCTTCAGCACGCTCGACGATTGGCGAACGGCGGTCATCGCCATAGGTTTCAGCGTCCTTGATCAACTCGCTGCGCACCAGCTTCTTCAGCTTGGCTTCACTGCTCAGCAAGGCTTGCAGCTTGGCTTGTTCCTTGAGCAGTTCATCCTGCTCGGCGCGCAGCTTCATTTCTTCCAACCGCGCCAACTGACGCAAGCGGGTGTCGAGAATGTAGTCAGCCTGGATCTCGCTCAGGGCAAAACGCTCGATCAGCGCGGCTTTCGGATGTTCCTCGGTGCGGATGATGTGGATCACTTCATCCAGGTTGAGGTAGGCAATCAGCAAACCGTCCAACAGGTGCAGGCGACGCTCGACTTTATCGAGGCGAAATTGCAGACGTCGACGAACGGTCTGAACCCGGAACTCCAGCCACTCGACCAGCAAGGCGCGCAGATTTTTCAGCTGCGGCTTGCCATCCAGGCCAATGATGTTGACGTTGACCCGGTAGCTCGACTCCAGCTCGGTGCTGGCGAACAGATGCTGCATCAGCGCATCGTGGTCGAAGTTTTTCCGCGCTCCCGGAATGATCACGATCCGGCACGGGTTCTCGTGGTCGGATTCGTCGCGCAAGTCAGCGATCTGGGGGGCCTTGGACGGTTTGGCCTGCATCATGGCCGCGATCTGTTCCAGCACCTTGGCGCCGGAAACCTGATGCGGCAGCGCGGTGACGATGATGTCGCCGTCTTCGATGTGATAAACGGCGCGCATGCGCACCGAGCCTTTGCCGGTTTCATACATTTTCAGCAGATCGGCACGGGGCGTGATGATTTCCGCTTCGGTCGGGTAATCCGGGCCCTGGATATGCTCGCAGAGCTGTTCGACCGTGGCTTTGGGCTCATCCAGCAAACGCACGCAGGCACTGGCGACTTCGCGCAGGTTATGCGGCGGCACGTCAGTGGCCATGCCCACCGCGATACCGGTGGTGCCATTGAGGAGGATGTTCGGCAAACGTGCCGGCAACACCAGCGGTTCGTCGAGGGTGCCGTCAAAGTTCGGTCCCCAGTCCGCGGTGCCCTGGCCCAGTTCGCTGAGCAGCACCTCGGAGTAGCGCGACAGTCGCGCTTCGGTGTATCGCATGGCCGCAAAAGACTTGGGATCATCCGGCGCACCCCAGTTGCCTTGGCCGTCCACCAGCGTGTAGCGGTAGCTGAACGGCTGGGCCATCAGGACCATGGCTTCGTAGCAGGCCGAATCGCCGTGCGGATGGAACTTGCCGAGCACGTCACCGACGGTACGCGCCGATTTCTTGTGCTTGGAATCAGCGTCCAGCCCCAGCTCGCTCATGGCGTAGATGATGCGCCGCTGTACCGGCTTCAGGCCGTCGCCGATATGCGGCAAGGCACGGTCCATGATCACGTACATGGAGTAGTTGAGGTAGGCATTTTCGGTGAAGTCAGCCAGCGATCGGCGTTCTACGCCATCTAAGCTGTCTGCAAGGATGTCGCTCATGCGGGCCTCATCGGTTCGTTGTCTGGCGCAGCAGCATGGTGCCACCGCGCTGGGTAAATTCAAGTTTGTTCAGTGCGCTCATGCCGAGCAACACCTGGTCGCCATGCAGGCCGGGCGCCACCAGTGCGCGGACATCCCGCAGCACGATGTCGCCCAGTTGCAGGCGTTCTATACGGGTGCGATAGCCCTGGCTCAGGCCATTGGCCGTGCTCAGGGTCACACCGAAACCTTCTGCCAGCTGCAAGCGCTTGGCCAGTTCCGCCGGGACCGCCACATCAGTGGCCCCGGTGTCGAGCATGAAGTCCACCGGCTGCCCGTTGATATGGCCACTGGCGACGAAGTGTCCCTGGGCATTGCTGGCCAGTTTCACCTCGATGTAACCATTGCCCTGTTCCGAGCTCACCATCACATTCGGGTTTTGCTGACGCTCTTCCCACTGCCCGAAAAACCGTGTGGCCAGAAACAGCGCCGCACACCAGGCCAGCACCATCAACACTCGACCGGCGCGTTTACCTGGGGTTTGCTGGCTCACGGCGCGTTCCAGCCACCGTCAGGCGCGGCAAAGCGCCAGACGATCGGACGAAATTCACCATCGGCACGGGCTCCGGTGTTGTTGTCGATACCGATCCAGGCTCCGTCAGCGTCGACTACCAATGCCTCCGTGAGGCCGAAATCCTGGGGATAACGCCGATTTTCCTGCAATGCCTCGTCGGCAAACGACCAGCAACGCTCGAGCTTGGCAGTCAATGCGTCGCGGCGACAGATCTCGAACGCATTGCGTTCCAGGGTGAACAGCTTGCCGTTGAACAGTGACAGATCGGCAAAGTCCCGGGGCATTGCCCTGGCATGGGGGAACTGTGCAGGCTGCATTTCTTTTCCGTCTTCGCTGAGCAGCACGCAGCCGCCGTCGCAATCCCAGACGGTTTGCTTGCGCTTGACCAGCAGCAATCCACGGTTCTGGCGTTCAGCGGCCAACCACAACTGGTCACCCTCAGGATTGATCGCCAAGCCCTCGAACAACGCGTTGAAACGCAACAACATGCCTCTGGCCCGAGCTTCACGCACCATCAGCGGGGAAATCTTCAACCAGGAAGTCGGCCCGGTCGGCGGAATTTGCAACACCGCTGCATGGGCTTCACTGACGACATAGCGGTTGCCGGCGTTGTCGCAAGTAATGCCTTCGAAGTCCAGACCGCCGCCACGCACGAATGACGCCGCCCAGGCCCGCGAACGCAGGCCCCAGGGCAAGCCGCTGTCAGGCACTTCCGGCACGCCGATGCCCAAGGCCTCTGCACGCCAGACGCTGGCCTGGGTATCGAGGCGGTAGATCTGATCGTCGTCGCGGTCGGAGATCGTCCACAGTTCCTTGCCGCACTGAGCCAGCCCGGACAGGTTGCCGCCGCGCATGCCATCGATGGCATGCTCGGACAACAGACGCAGTTGCGGTGCCGGTTCGCCGGACACCGTCATCGAGGTCAGCAGCAACGCACACGCCAGGGCAAAGCCCAGGCGCATCAGCCCAGCACCTCCGCCAGGTTGCCCTTGGATTCCAGCCAGGTCTTGCGATCGCCAGCGCGTTTTTTCGCCAGCAGCATGTCCATGATTTCCGAGGTCGCCTCGAAATCATCCAGCGTCAGTTGCACCAGGCGCCGGGTGTTCGGATCCATGGTGGTTTCGCGCAACTGCGGCGGGTTCATTTCACCCAGACCCTTGAATCGGGTGACCTGAGGCTTGCCGCGCTTCTTCTCCGCCACCAGGCGATCAAGAATGCCGTCGCGCTCGGCTTCGTCGAGGGCGTAGTAGATCTCTTTGCCCAGGTCGATGCGGTACAGCGGCGGCATGGCGACATACACGTGGCCGGCATCGACCAGCGCACGGAAGTGCTGGACGAACAGGGCACAGAGCAATGTCGCGATGTGCAGACCGTCGGAGTCGGCGTCGGCAAGGATGCAGATTTTGCCGTAGCGCAGCTGGCTCATGTCCGCCGCGCCCGGATCGACGCCGATGGCCACGGCAATGTTGTGCACTTCCTGGCTGGCCAGCACTTCGCTGCCGTCGACTTCCCAGGTGTTGAGGATCTTGCCGCGCAACGGCAGGATCGCCTGGAACTCTTTGTCCCGCGCCTGCTTGGCCGAACCGCCGGCGGAATCACCTTCCACCAGGAACAGCTCGGAGCGCATCGGGTCCTGCCCGGCGCAATCGGCGAGTTTGCCCGGCAGCGCCGGACCTTGGGTGATGCGCTTGCGCTCAACCTTTTTGCTGGCCTTCAGACGACGACCAGCGTTGTTGATCGCCAGTTCGGCCAACGCCAGACCGGTTTCCGGGTTGGCATTGAGCCACAGGCTGAACGCATCCTTGACCACGCCGGAAACAAACGCCGCGGCTTCCCGGGACGACAGGCGTTCCTTGGTCTGGCCGGAGAATTGCGGTTCTTGCATTTTCATCGACAGCACGAAAGCGATGCGCTCCCAGACGTCTTCCGGGGCCAGCTTTACGCCGCGCGGCAACAGGCTGCGGAATTCGCAGAACTCGCGCATGGCGTCGAGCAGCCCCTGGCGCAAACCGTTGACGTGGGTACCGCCCTGGGCGGTCGGGATCAGGTTGACGTAGCTTTCCTGCACCGCGTCGCCGCCTTCCGGCAGCCACAGCAGCGCCCAGTCCACCGCTTCCTTGTTACCGGCAAACGCGCCACAAAATGGCTCGTCCGGCAGGCGCTCGAATTCGCTGACCGCATCGACCAGGTAGGAACGCAGGCCGTCTTCGTAATGCCATTCGACTTTCTCGCCGGTGGCTTTGTCTTCAAAACTGACCAGCAGCCCCGGGCACAGCACGGCCTTGGCCTTGAGCACATGCTTGAGGCGGCTGATGGAGAACTTCGGTGAGTCGAAGTATTTCGGGTCCGGCGCAAAGAACACGCTGGTACCGGTGTTGCGTTTGCCGACCGTGCCGACCACTTCCAGCTCGGTGGCCTTGTAACCATCGGCGAACGTCATCTGGTATTCGTTGCCGTCACGCTTTACACGCACCCGGACTTCGGTCGACAAGGCGTTGACCACCGAAATACCCACCCCGTGCAGACCGCCGGAGAACTGGTAGTTCTTGTTGGAAAACTTGCCACCGGCATGCAGCTTGGTGAGGATCAGTTCGACCCCGGAAACACCCTCTTCGGGGTGAATGTCCACCGGCATGCCACGGCCGTCGTCGCTGACTTCCAGCGAGTGATCGGCGTGCAGGATGACCTGCACCGATTTGGCGTGCCCGGCCAGAGCTTCGTCGACACTGTTGTCGATGACTTCCTGGGCAAGGTGGTTCGGCCGACTGGTGTCGGTGTACATGCCGGGGCGTTTGCGCACCGGGTCGAGGCCCGAGAGGACTTCGATGGCGTCGGCGTTATAAGAGCTAGCGCTGGGAGTGGCCATGGGGTCTCGTCGTCAGTCATTCATTGAAAATAGGGGCGAGGTTTCACAATGCGGTGAAATCTATCGCCTGATACACATCGGCGCCAATGCCGGCAAAACTCAGCATGGCTGGAAGCTGTGCGGCAAACCCCTGGAAACTATGGTCGCCGCCGGCCTGGATACGCAAGGCACAGGCCCGGTAATACTGCTGGGCCAGGCGATAGTCCAGCGTTTCATCCCCCGTCTGCAACCATACCTGATACCGCAGCGGGTCCAGGGGTGGCGGCACTTCCAGCTCGGCCAGCGCCGTTACGTGGTCGTGGGTCAGTTCCCAGGTCTCATCGGTATACAGGTTTTTCTGCGTCCCCAGAAATCCGTCGAACATCCGGTGCGGGCTGACGGCAGGGTTGATCAGCAGGGCTTTCAGGCCATGGCGCTCGGCCAGGTGAGTCGCATAGTAGCCGCCGAGTGAGCTGCCGACCAGTAATGGCCGCCCGAGCGCTGCAATCGCCTGTTCAAGCTGACCGATGGCCTCGCGGGGATGGTGATGCAAGGCCGGCACGCGCAAATGGTCGCTCAAGCCCAGCCGTTCCATCACTGCGCTCAACTGCGTGGCCTTTTTCGATGCAGGCGCGCTGTTGAAACCGTGGATATAAAGGATCGAACCGGACATTTGGACTCCCTGCGCGTCGGGTAAAGAAGCGGAGTTTACAGGGACTCGGGGGATGTTGGGTGCCATCGCCACCGAATTGAACACAGCCCCTGTGGGAGCTGGCTTGCCAGCGATGAGGCCGTCACATTCAACATTGATGTTGTCAGGCAGTCCGTAATCGCTGGCAAGCCAGCTCCCACAATGGAAATCAGTGTTCGCGGGAAACGTGTCAGTAGCCGTTGGAGCCGTAGTCGACCTGGAAATCGAAACCGGTAACGCGTTCCACCCCGGTTTGCAGCTGTCCATCGGGCATCAACCGCAACCAGCGATACCCCGGCGCCTGCTCTCCGACCGTGAAGTCCTCGCTACCCGGTTCAAACTGAATGCAGGTCGACGGCGAGGCGATCAGACGCACATTGTCACGCAATTGATCGATCTCCTGATGCACATGCCCCCACAGCACGGCACGCACCTGCGGAAAACGATCGAGCACTTCAAAAAAGGCGTCCGGATTGCGCAAACCGATCGGTTCCATCCACGCACAACCAATCGAAACCGGATGATGGTGCAGGCACACCAGATGATGCCGCTGCGGTGCCTCGCTCAACGAGCGGGCCAACAGTTGCAATTGTTCGTCCTGCAGGTAGCCCGGCACTGAGCCCGGCACTGCCGAATCGAGCAGCGTGACTCGCCAGTTGCCGATATCCACTACCGGCTCCAGCAATGCACTCTGAACGGCGGCCTCGGCCATGATCTGCGGCTCGTCGTGATTGCCGGGAATCCAGCGCGCCGGCGCATCGAGCTGTCGGGTCAGGTCGCGAAACGCCTGGTAAGACTCCAGCGAGCCGTCCTGAGACAGGTCACCGGTGGCCAGGACCAGGTCGATCCGTGGCTGCTGGGCGCGCACCCTTTCAAGGACTTTTTGCAGGCTGTCGCGGGTGTTCATGCCCAGTAGCGTGCCGTGCGCCTCGGCGAACAGATGGCTGTCGGAAATTTGCACCAGCAGTGCCGGCTCAGCGGTGCTCAAGGTGGATACGCTCGGCAAGGTGTTCTCCCAGGGCGTGATCACGGGATTGGATGATTGGCGCAATTATGCTGGGGGACGATCGAAAGAAGAAACCTGTGAACCTGACGCAGTTCACAACTGCGACGGAAGTTAACGTACCACTTCGTACTCATGCCCCAATGCCAGGCAATGACTCAGCCACTCGCCCAGGAACATGTTCAGCTGGGCTTTTTCGTCGGGCTGGTGCATCGAGGCATTTGGATAAGGATAGATGCCGCGAAAGCGTCGCGCATGTTCGGCACTGACCACTTCGGCCATGCAGGCATCGTGATAGACCTGTACTTCCAGTTGCGGCACCGGTAGCCAGGGCAGACTGTGCTCCTGACGCACTTGCAGGGTGGTGGTGTACGGACAGACCTGCAACACCTCCAGCGCCAGCACGCCGAGCATCTGGTCGCCATGGGTCACGGCGATGCGCCTCGCCGCAGGCTCGCTGCGCATGTCCGGCAACAGTCGCATCAGGCGCGCGTAGTTCGCCTCACAGGACGCTTGCAGCCCCACGAGGTCCACTCGATAGCGATCGCGCAGTTTGTTTACGACCATAACCCCCTCACTTCAACGCGATTCAAAGCCAGCCATTGCAAGGCAATGATGCTTGGCGCGTTGGCAATTCGTCCATCGCGTACGGCTTGCAGGGCATCTTCAAAGGCCCACACCGAAACGCGGATATCTTCGGCCTCTTCCTCCAGTCCATGCAGGCCACCGGCGCCGGTGGTGTCGCAACGCCCCAGGTACAAATGCACGAATTCGTCGCTGCCGCCCGGCGATGGAAAATATTTGGTCATCGGCCAGAGCGCTGCGATTTCAAGCCCAGCTTCCTCCTGCGCTTCGCGGTGAGCAACTTCTTCCGGCTGTTCGTCCTTGTCGATCAGACCGGCAACCAGTTCTACCAGCCACGGATTGTCGGTCTTGCCGAGGGCACCGACACGAAACTGCTCGATCAGCACGACTTCGTCTCGCTGCGGATCGTACGGCAGCATGCACACTGCATCATGACGGACGAACAGTTCACGGTTGATTTCGCGGCTCATGCCACCGGCGAACAATTCATGGCGCAAGTGCACGCGTTCGAGCTTGTAGAAGCCCTCGAAGCACTTTTCGCGCCGAACGATCTCTACGGCGGTCGGAATGGCGTTGGCAAAATCGGTCATGACAATCCTCATTACTTCAATCCGATACGAGATTCCTTTTCCCGTGGAACCTCGACTTCGCGCCATCCTAACGCGCCCGTGAGGTTTGATGCAGCCCCTTTCCCGTCAGCGGGATAGACGGTGAGGACGAAACCCACTCTAATTAGCTTAGTGGCGAACTGACTGCTCCGTTGGTAGTCGAAGCGGGTAACTTTTTGCCTTTCCCTGATTTATGAAGGACGCACATGTCGCTTTTTAAAATCGCCTCCGTGGCCGCTATCGCCCTGACCCTGGGCGCCTGCCAGAGTTTGTTCCAGCCCAATTATCGCGCACCGCTGGAAGTCACCCGCGACGCCACCGAACAGCTTCAGCCGGGTTGCAAGGATCAGGATTGCCCGCTGGTGAACATCGACACCCTGCACTTCCCCGCGGAACCCGCACTGGATGGCATCATCGAAAAGCGCCTGCTGGCAATGACCCGCACCTCGCCCGATGCTCCGGTCGCGCCGACGCTGGCGGCCTATCGCGAGCAATTCTTGCGCACTGCGGGGCCACGCAACAGCAGCTACCTGCAAGCGAAAGTACGCGAGCAGCATGACGGCTTGGTGATCATCGAATTGTCCAGCTACCTGGACACTGGCGGCGCCCATGGCACGCCGGGCCGCGGCTTCATCAACTACTCGCGTCAGCAGCATAAAGTGCTGACGCTGGCGGACATGCTGGTGCCAGGGCAGGAAGAGGCGTTCTGGAAAGCCGCGCAGGTGGCGCACAACAGCTGGTTGATCAGCACCAAGCTCGATCAGGAACCGGAGTTCGTCAAAAGCTGGCCGTTCCAGAAAACCCAGAACGTGGCGCTGACCTATGGCGGGGTGATCCTCAAATATGAAACCAGCAGCATCGCGCCGTACGCACTGGGCCATGTCGAACTGAAGATCCCCTACCCTCGCCTGAACGGCATCCTCAAGCCCGAGCTGTTTCCCGGCCGTAACTGAAGGCCCGGCCCAGCACCAGCTGCAGCAACCCTGCCACCACCAGTGCCGGCAGGGTTGCACCGATATCGGCATACAGGTTGGCCAGCAAATGATAGGTGCTGATCCCGCCCAGCCAGGCGAGCAGCGCCGGCCAGCGCAGCGCGGCTGACGCCACCTGGCCACTGCGCTTGCGCAGGATGAAGTGATCCACCAGCACCACGCCGAACAGCGGCGCAAACACCGAGCCGATCAACAGCAGGAAGTTCTGGTACTGGGCCAATGGCGCCAGCAAGGCGATCAGCGTGCAGATCACGCCGATGGCCAATGCCAGGTGCTCGACTTTCAGGCGCAACAGAATCCCGCTGGACACCGCTGCCGAGTGAATGTCGGCGAAGGCGTTCTCCGACTCGTCCAACAGAATCAACAGCAACGGAATGCCCAGGCCGGCGCCGGCCAGTGCCAGCAACAGGGCATTGACTTCACCGCTCGGCGCGAACGCCAGGGTGTAGGCCACGCCCAGGCTCATCAGCCAGAAATTACCGATGAAGAAACCGATGGCGGTGCCACCGAAGACGTTTTTCGCCCGCTTGCCGAAACGCGAGTAGTCGGCAATCAAAGGCAACCACGACAGCGGCATGGCGATGGCAATGTCGAAGCCCACGGCAAACGGCATCGAGCCATCGCCGGCCTGCGTCCACAATGCGGCCAGATCGGCCTTGGCGAACAGGTTCCAGGTCAACCAGATGCACGCCGCCAACAGCAACCAGATGCCCCACTTGCGCAATATCTTGCGCACGAAGGTCAACGGACCGCTGACAGCGAGCAAGGTCGCCAGCGCGCCGAAAAACAGCGTCCACAGCACCGGGCTCGACATCAGACTGGCGTCGCTGAAAGCCTTGGCGCCCAACAGGCTGGCGGCATCGCGCATGACGATGATTTCGAACGCCCCCCAACCGATCAGTTGCAGCAGGTTCAGCACTGCCGGCAGGCTCGCGCCCTTGGCGCCGAGGCTGAGTTTGAGTGCAGTCATCGATGACAGGCCGGTGTCGCTACCGATCACCCCGACCGCCGCCAGTAGAAGAACGCCGACCAGCGTGCCGAGGAAAATCGCCAGCAACGAGCCCGACAGGCCCAGGCCTGGTGCAAGCAATGCGCCGGTCTGCAGGACCATCAGGCCGATGCCGAGGGAGAACCACAGAGAAAACAGATCGCGGCCGCCGAACACACGTTTGTCGATCGGCACGGCGATATCAGGTGAGTAAGTGCTGGGTTGAATGCTCAAGGGTGTTATCTCAGAGGGACATTTGTTGTTGTATTGATCACCGAACCTGTGATTGATCGTTCCCACGCTCTGCGTGGGAATGCCTCTAGGGACGCTCCGCGTCCAGTGACGCGGAGCGTCACGGGCTGCATTCCCACGCAGAGCGTGGGAACGATCAGTACGGGATCAAACCTTCTTGTACAGCTGGCTGCCTTCCTGCTTGAAGCGCTCGGCCTGTTCGGCCATGCCTTGGGCAACGTCCACGTCGACCGCTTCGATGCGTTGGTTGGCCGCGTACTCGCGGACTTCCTGGGTGATTTTCATCGAGCAGAACTTCGGCCCGCACATCGAGCAGAAATGCGCGACCTTGGCCGAATCCTTCGGCAGGGTTTCATCGTGATACGAACGAGCGGTGTCCGGATCAAGGCCCAGGTTGAACTGGTCTTCCCAACGGAATTCGAAGCGCGCCTTGCTCAAGGCGTTGTCGCGAATCTGCGCGCCCGGATGTCCCTTGGCAAGGTCGGCGGCGTGGGCGGCGATCTTGTAGGTGATGATCCCGGTCTTCACGTCATCCTTGTTCGGCAAACCCAAGTGCTCCTTGGGCGTTACGTAGCAAAGCATGGCGCAACCGAACCAGCCGATCATTGCCGCACCGATGCCGGAGGTGATGTGGTCGTAGCCCGGCGCGATGTCGGTGGTCAGTGGGCCGAGGGTGTAGAACGGCGCCTCGTCGCAGCATTCGAGCTGCTTGTCCATGTTCTCTTTGATCAACTGCATCGGCACGTGGCCCGGGCCTTCGATCATGCATTGCACGTCGTGCTTCCAGGCGATCTTGGTCAACTCGCCGAGGGTTTCCAGCTCGCCGAACTGTGCTTCGTCATTGGCATCGGCAATCGAGCCAGGACGCAGGCCATCGCCCAGCGAGAAGCTGACGTCGTAGGCCTTCATGATTTCGCAGATGTCTTCGAAATGAGTGTAGAGGAAGTTCTCTTTGTGATGCGCCAGGCACCACTTGGCCATGATCGAACCGCCACGGGAGACGATGCCGGTCACGCGTTTGGCGGTCATCGGCACGTAGCGCAGCAGCACGCCGGCGTGGATGGTGAAGTAGTCGACGCCCTGCTCGGCTTGCTCGATCAGCGTGTCGCGGAACAGCTCCCAGGTCAGGTCTTCGGCGACGCCGCCGACTTTTTCCAGGGCCTGATAGATCGGCACAGTACCGATCGGCACGGGCGAGTTGCGGATGATCCACTCACGGGTTTCATGGATGTGCTTGCCGGTGGACAGGTCCATGACCGTGTCCGAACCCCAGCGAATGCCCCAGGTCAATTTCGCCACTTCTTCTTCGATGGACGAACCCAGGGCGCTGTTGCCGATGTTGCCGTTGATCTTCACCAGGAAGTTACGGCCGATGATCATCGGTTCCAGTTCGGTGTGGTTGATGTTGGCCGGGATGATCGCGCGGCCCCGGGCGATTTCGTCACGGACGAATTCGGGGGTAATGACTTTCGGCACGCTGGCGCCGAAGCTGTGGCCGGCGTGCTGCTGGTCCAGCAGGCCGGCGGCGCGGGCCACTTCCAGCTTCATGTTTTCGCGGATGGCGACGTATTCCATCTCGGCGGTGATGATGCCTTTGCGCGCGTAGTGCATCTGGCTGACGTTGGCGCCCGGTTTCGCGCGACGTGGATTGTTGACGTGAGCGAAACGCAGCTGGGTCAACTCGGGATCGGCAAGGCGTTCCTGGCCGAAATTCGAACTCAGGCCAGCCAGTCGCTCGGTGTCGCCACGGGCCTCGATCCACGGCGAACGCACATCGGCCAAGCCTTTGCGCACGTCGATGATGACGTTGGGATCGGTGTACGGGCCTGATGTGTCATAGACCACGACCGGTGCGTTGACCTCGCCGCCGAAGTCGGTCGGCGTCACGTCGAGGCTGATTTCACGCATCGGCACGAGAATGTCCGGACGAGAGCCCTGGACATAGATTTTTTGCGAGCGGGTAAACGGCTGAACCGATTGCTGATCGACCTTGGCCGATTCACTCAGGTTGGTGGCGATTTTTGCTTTTGTAGTCATCACGGGTTCTCCAGACATCATCCAGGCAGTGGATTTTTGTCGGAGCGAACCTGTAAACGAATGGACGCACGGGCGCTGGGAAACCAGCTGTGCTGTGCTCGGTGCACGAGGGCTGTTCGATTGTCGAACAACATCCCGGACGAAGCACAAGAGGACTCGCCGGGTGACGAGAAATCTTGTTCCCTACGCAGGCGTTAACCTGATCAGGTTCAACGGGATCCGAAATTATTCGATCTCAGCCTCATAGCAAGGCACCCCGACAAGAACCCGGCCAGTCTAGACACAACTGGCAAAGAACGCCAACACCGCTGCAAACACCTTGATGAATGGCGTAATTACGGGGGAAGGCAGGATTGTTGCCGATTGAATGCACAACTACACTCGCTACGCCGAGGCTGCGCATTGACGCTGCACCTGTAGCGCCTTAGCCTTGGCGCTTAAATTACTTGTGTAATATTTCTACTAGGGATCGCCTATGCTGCGCAAACTCTCACTGGCCGTTGCCGTGTCATGTGCGTCCAATGGAATGGCCTGGGCAGCAGAAGCGCCCTTGTCGACAAAAAACGATCTGGTCAGCGTCTACCAGGAGGCGGTGGACAACAACGCCGACCTCGCTGCCGCCATCGCTCAATATGGCGCCCAGAAAGAAGTCGTGCCCCAGGCCCGCGCCGGGCTGCTGCCCAATCTGTCGGGTGGCGCGGATGTCACCAGTGTCCGCACGTCTATCGATCAGCCGTCGGCCACTGCCAACCGCAATGCCCACTCTTACCAGGCAACCCTGGCACAGCCGCTGTTTCGTGCCGATCGCTGGTTCCAGTTCCAGGCCGCCAAGGACGTCAACGAACAGGCCGCCCTGCAACTCTCGGCGACCCAGCAAAACCTGATCCTGCAAACCGCCGACAGTTACTTCAACGTGTTGCGCAGTCAGGACAACCTGGCATCGACCAAGGCCGAAGAAGCCGCGTTCAAACGGCAGCTGGATCAGTCCAACGAACGTTTCGATGTCGGCCTTTCGGACAAGACCGACGTCTTGAACTCACAAGCCAGCTACGACACTGCACGTGCCAACCGGATCGTCGCGCAGCGTCAGGTGGATGACGCGTTCGAAGCCCTGATCACCCTGACCAACCGTCAGTACAAGGCTATCTGGGGCATTTCCCATAACTTGCCGATCCTGCCGCCGGCACCGAACGATGCCAAGGCGTGGGTCGACACAGCCGCCAGACAGAACCTCAATCTGTTGGCCAGCAACTATGCCGTCAGCGCCGCCGAGCAAACCCTCAAACAGCGCAAGGCCGGCCATGCACCGACCGTTGATGCCGTGGCCAGATACCAGAAAGGCGATAACGACGCACTGGGCTTCAGTAACCCGAGTGCCTTTGGGCAGTCGTACAAGGGTGATGTCGAGCAATCGTCGATTGGCCTGCAATTGAACATCCCGATCTACAGTGGCGGGCTGATCAATTCCCAGGTCCGTCAGTCTTACGCTCAACTGGACCAGACCGAGCAGCAGCGCGAATCCCTGCGCCGGCAAATCGTCGAAAACACCCGCGACCTGCATCGCGCGGTGAACACTGACGTCGAACAGGTACAGGCGCGCAAGCAATCGATCATCTCCAACCAGAGCGCGGTGGAAGCGACCGAAATCGGTTATCAGGTGGGGACGCGAAACATCGTCGACGTGCTGGATGCGCAGCGCCAGCTGTACACCTCGGTGCGTGATTACAACAACACCCGCTACGACTACATCCTCGACAACCTGCGCCTCAAGCAACAGGCCGGGACATTGAACCCGGGTGATTTGCAGGACCTGGCGCGCTGGCTCAAGGCCGACTACAACCCGGACAAGGATTTCCTGCCACCGGATCTGGCCAAGGCTGCGGCTGAACAGTTGAAGGCCCGGCCGGGTCAGTAAAAAGGCAACTTGGGTGAAAAGCTTTCTGTGGCGAGGGAGCTTGCTCCCGCTCGGCTGCGAAGCAGTCGTAAAACCTGGCAATGCGATATGTCTGTATGCAGTGCGGTGTCGGGGTATGGGGCTGCTTCGCAGCCCAGCGGGAGCAAGCTCCCTCGCCACAATTGGTCAGTGGCCAGCGATCAACCGGCCTAGCCCATCCAGCAACCGCTGCAATGCGCCCTGATTGCTGCGCATCACTTTCAAGCCTGCTTCGGCCATGCGTTGTGCATCCCGCGGCAATTCGAACAGCCGCTGAACTGCCAGGGCCAAACCTTCGGCATCTTCCACTTCCTGCAAGGCCCCGGCACTGCGCAGTTGCGCGGCGATTTCGAGGAAATTGAACAGGTGCGGGCCACTCAATACCGGTTTTGCCAGCGCGGCCGGCTCCAGCAGGTTATGCCCGCCGTTGGGCACCAGACTGCCGCCGACAAAAGCGCTGTCGGCCAACGCGTAGAGAAACAGCAATTCACCCATGGTGTCGCCGAGCAGCACCGAAGTACCGGCACCAACCGGCTCGCCGCTGGAACGCCGGACCGTGGCAAACCCTTGTTGCTGGCACAAGCCGTACACCGAATCGAATCGCTCCGGATGACGCGGCACCAGGATCAGCAACGCATCAGGATGATCGGCCAGCAACCGGCGATGGGCCGCCAGCACTACTTCATCTTCGCCGTCATGGGTGCTCGCGGCGATCCACACCGGGCGCTCCTGGGCCTGCCATTGGCTACGCAATTCGCTGGCGCGCTGCAACAGTTGCGGATCGATCGTCAGGTCAAACTTGATCGAGCCGGTCACTTCAACCGTTTCTACCCGCGCCCCCAGATCACGGAAACGCTGGGCCTCGGCTTCGGTCTGCACCGCGAACAGGCTCATCTCGGCCAGCATTGGTCCGGTCAATTTGCCGAAGCGGCCATAACCCTTGGCGGATCGTTCCGACAACCGCGCATTGGCCAGTGCCACCGGAATCCCGCGCTTGGCGCATTGATGAATATGGTTGGGCCACAGCTCGGTTTCCATGATCACCGCCAGTTTTGGTCGGACCCGATCAAGAAAGCGTTTAGCGGCGCACGGCAAGTCATAGGGCAAATAACAGTGCTGGATGCGCGGCTCAGTGGCAAACAACGCCTGGATGCGCTCCGAGCCAGTTGGCGTCATGCACGTCACGGTGATCGGCAATTGTGGATAGCGTTGCAGCAAGGCACGGATCATCGGCGCGGCAGCAATGCTCTCGCCCACCGACACCGCATGCACCCAGATACCGCCCGGTTTCATCGCGGGCATGCCATAGGAGAAACGCTCGCCAATGCGTTTGGCATACGCCGGCGCCTTGCGTGCGCGCAGCCAAAGCCGAATCGCCACCAATGGCAGCCCCAGATAAAACAGCGCGGTGTAGAGAGTTCTATTCATGGCGGCGGAGTTTATCGGCTTTTTTCGCCGATCGCCTGCAAGTGCACGGCAAAACGTTCAGCAAGCCAGCGAGCCGCCGGACCGAGCGGTTCGTCGCGGCGCCAGACCAGCTCCACCACCAGCGCCGGCGGAGTCCATTCGCTGACCAGTTCCACCATCTGATTCTGATACGTCGGGTACTGCACCACGTGGCGCGGCAACCATGCCCAACCCAGGCCGCGCACCAGCCATTCGGCCATCACGTAGAAACTGTCGGCACGCCAGACTTGCGGACTGGCTGGCTCGCTGCCCGGATAAATGCTGGACTCCGTCGACATCAACAACTGCCGGTGTTGCGCCAGTTGCTGGCAGTCCACTGTGCCCTTGGCCGCCAGCGGATGATCCCTGCCGCACACGGTGACCATTTCGACGCTGCCCAATACCCGCCGTTCCAGCGCTTCGGGTATCTGATCATGAAAGAACAACAACCCCAGATCGGCCCGCCGCTCCACCAGTTTGCGCGCGACATCGCCTTGGGCGGCGCTGGTCAACTGCACTTCGACACTGGGAAATTTTTCCGCCAGGGCTTCGAAGCTTTCGATGATCGGCTGGTAAGGCATCGCCTCGTCCTGCGCCACACGCAAACGGGCCTCTTGCCCGCGCATCATCGCCAACGCCCGGCCATTGAGGCGTTCACACTGGCGCAGCACTTCTCGGGCCTCCTCCAGTAATGTCGTGCCGGCCTCGGTGAGTTTCGGCTGACGGCCGCTACTGCGCTCGAACAGGCTCACGCCCAGGTCTTCCTCCAGCAATGCAATAGAACTGCTGACCGCCGATTGCGCCTTGCGCTGATCCCGCGCCACGGCGGAAAACGATCGTTGCTCAGCCACGCTGACAAACAGCCGCAACTGCTCCAGATTCCATTGTGTGTTCATGGCTCAACCCATCTCCAAAGCAGATAGGTAATGACTTTACCGCATCTGGGGAATCTCTAAAATGCCGACCTCAGAGAGCAACACTTCACACGAGGATTGAACCATGACCGCCTACTACTATCTGGCCATCGCCATCTGCGCCGAAGTGATTGCCACTGTTTCGATGAAAGCGGTCAAAGGCTTCAGCACACCGTTGCCCTTGTTGCTGGTCATCGTCGGTTACGGGATTGCCTTCTGGATGCTGACGCTGGTGGTGCGCAGCGTGCCGGTGGGTGTTGCCTACGCGGTGTGGGCCGGCATGGGCATCGTCATGGTCAGTGTGGCGGCGCTGTTTATCTACGGGCAGAAACTGGATGTGCCGGCGATGCTGGGGATGGCGTTGATTGTGCTGGGGGTTGTTGTCATCCAGCTCTTCTCCAAGACTGCCGGGCATT
The DNA here is from genome assembly GCF_004307665.1 of Pseudomonas sp. Sample_16. Lineage (NCBI taxonomy): Bacteria > Pseudomonadati > Pseudomonadota > Gammaproteobacteria > Pseudomonadales > Pseudomonadaceae > Pseudomonas > Pseudomonas sp. Sample_16. Next base: position 144,619 of record NZ_RCOB01000052.1, on the reverse strand, counting down.
AAGCTCGCACCTAATGCACTGTGGGAGTGAGCCTGCTCGCTCCCACAGGATTTTGATTCGCCGTGTTGATCGCCAGCAAAACCTCCAATCTTCGAGTCTGTATACTGCGCCCTCGTCTTGAACACTGAGGTCGTCGCATGCCATCCGTTATTTCCACCGACGTTCTGATTGTCGGCGCTGGTGTCGCCGGCCTCTGGCTGAATGCGCGCCTGCGCCGCCAGGGTTTTTCGACCGTGCTGGTGGAAAGCGCCAGCCTCGGCGGCGGGCAAAGCATGAAATCCCAAGGCATCATTCACGGCGGCGCCAAGTACGCATTGCATGGCGCAATCACCGGTGCCTCTGAGGCCATTGCCGACATGCCCCGTCGCTGGCGGGAAGCGCTGGCCGGTGACGGCGAGCTGGATCTGTCCGGCGTGCGCCTGTTATCGCAAGCCCATTATCTGTGGTCCCCCGGCACGATCGCCGGCAACCTCACCAGTTTCTTCGCCAGCAAAGCCGTGCGCGGCCGTGTCGATCAGGTCAAGGGCGAGCAATTGCCGCCCGCCCTGCAAGACAAGCGTTTCAAGGGCAAGGTCTATCGACTGGCCGAATTGGTGATCGACGTGCCGAGCCTGATCCAGCGCCTGGCCGATCTGGCGGGTGATGGCCTGCTCGCCGGTCAGAAGATCGAACCGCTGCTGGAGGCTGGTGTTCTGGTCGGCCTGAAAGTCGATGAGCGTGAAATTCGTGCGCAACGCATCGTCTTGAGCGCCGGTGGCGGGACTGCAGCGCTACTCGAAGCTTTGGGGTTGAGCCAACCCGCCATGCAACGTCGCCCGCTGCACATGATCATCGCCAAAGGCCCGAGCCTCAAGCCGCTGTATGCCCACTGCCTGGGTGGTGGCACCAAACCGCGCCTTACCATAACCACCCATCCGGCAGCCGATGGTCAGTGGGTCTGGTACATGGGCGGAGACATCGCCGAAAGCGAAGGTGTGGCTCGCGAGCCCGCCGAACAGATCGCCACCGCACAGAAAGAACTCGGCCAGTTGTTGCCCTGGATTGATCTGAGCACGGTGCAGTGGGCAACCTTGCGCGTGGATCGTGCCGAGCCGTTGCAATCGGGCCTGACCCGCCCCGACAACGCCTTCCTCGCCGAGGAAGGTCGATTGTTGGTCGGTTGGCCTACCAAGCTGGCATTGGCGCCGGACTTTGCCGACCGGGTGATCGCCAGCCTTGCACGCGACGGCATTCAACCGGGTCCGGTAGCGACGCTGCCGCCGCTGCCAAGGCCACCGATGGGCATTCCGGTCTGGGAGCAACTACTGCCATGAGCCAACCTACCCTGCACGACCTGCATCGCCCCCTGGGCAGCACCGGCCTGATGGTTTCTCCGCTGGGCCTGGGCACCGTGAAACTCGGCCGGGACCAAGGGGTGAAGTACCCCAACGGCTTCCAGATTCCGGACGATGACGAAGCGCGCATGCTGCTCAAGTTGACCCGGGACCTGGGCATCAACCTGATCGACACCGCCCCGGCCTATGGCCGCAGTGAAGAACGCCTCGGCCCGCTCTTGCGCGGCCAGCGTCAGGACTGGGTGATCGTCAGCAAGGTTGGCGAAGAGTTTGCCGACGGCCAATCGCGCCACGATTTCAGCGCTGCACATACCCGGCTCTCGGTTGAACGCAGCCTGCAACGCCTGGAAACAGATTTCATTGACCTGGTGCTGGTGCACTCCGATGGCAACGACCTGGCGATCCTCAACGATTGCGAAGTCTATGCAACCCTCGCCGCGCTCAAGGCCGAGGGCAAGATTCGCGGCTTCGGTTTTTCCGGCAAAACCGTCGAGGGTGGCTTGAAGGCGCTGGAGCAAGGCGATTGCGCAATGGTCACCTACAATCTGAACGAGCAAAACGAGAAAGCCGTGATTGACTATGCTGCTGCTCACGGCAAAGCCATTCTGGTCAAAAAAGCCCTCGCCAGTGGTCACGTTTGCCTGAGTCCCGGGGTGGACCCGGTGCGCGCCAGTTTCGAGTTGCTGTTTGAACATCCGGGGGTGGCCAGTGCTATTGTCGGAACGATCAACCCGCTGCACCTCGCCCACAACGTCGCGACCGTTGCCCAGGTCCTACGTAGCCACTGATGCCGCCCCACGCGGCCTAAAGCAGGAGCCGACATGCCGCGTACGCTCATTAGAAAGAATCCGAGCAACTTCAAGACCCTGCCGTTATTCGTCGAAGCGACTCCCGAAGGCCTGAGTTACCAGAGCGTCGGCAGGCCGCTGAACTTCTCCCAGACCCTGCAACGTCGCCGCCCGGTCACCGTCGCCGACAGCGAGCGCTTTGCCCTGGAACTGGCCAACCTCGGCGTTTCGGTGCGCCTGACGCTGCATTGGCAGAATCGCGATTACTGGGTACTGGTGCGTCAGCGTCGCCAGGATCGCGGGGACGTCGTGCTCAAGCTGATTTCCGGCTACGTGCCGGCCCACGAGCTGAACCTGCCGCTGCACACGGCGATCCAGGAGATTGCCGAAGAATGCCTGCTGGAAACCCCGGAAGGCTGGCTCGGTGGGCGCTTCAACGACACATGGTTGCCCGCGCCCTACTCGTCTGCTCTGCATTACCGCGAAGCCCTGCCGTTTCGCCTGTCGCCACTGTCCGGCTCGGCGCGGCCGGTGCGTTGCGCCAACCTGCAGCTGATTGAGCGGCCCCGGGCCTATGTGCACCTGCCGACGGCATCGTTGCAGTTGATCTATGATTTGCGCCTGGACGTGCCCAAGGAAGCCAAATCCCTGAGTCTGTTCCACGTCGACGAACGGCTGGAAGGCGATCAACTGGTGGCCCGACTGGATCGCAAGCGGCCCGATCTGTACTTGATGCCTTTGCAGGACGGCCACCCGTTGGCCGAGCTCTATACCTTGAAGAAGGATCAACTGTACCCGGCGAGCACGCGCGGGTTGTTTCTGGCCGAGAGCTTTGCCCGGCAGGAAGGCTGGTTGGTGAGGGATGAGCGCATTCGCTGGAAGGACTGGGTCCGCCAGCAAGGCTTGACGCCACCGGCGAAGGATTCAGGCCTGGCGCGACTGCGCGGGAAGGCCAAGCAACTGCTGAAGAAGATCGTACCGCGCAAGGCTGCACGATAGGCTGATCAGGACGCTGCCGTGGCGAGGGAGCTTGCTCCCGTTGGGTCGCGGAGCGACCCTAAAACCTGCAATCGAGTTGCACCAGGCAAATCGCATTCAATGGTTTTACGACCGCTTCGCAGTCGAACGGGAGCAAGCTCCCTCGCCACAGTGATCACGCGTTATTCGGACTTGCGGATTTTCTCGACAATGGCGGTAGTGGAGCTGTTTTCCACCAGCCCCAGCACTTTCACGGTGCCGCCGTAGGCAGTCACGATGTCCGCGCCCACCACCTGGTCAATCCCGTAATCCCCACCCTTGACCAACACGTCCGGCTTGACCTCGCGCAGGAGGTTTTCCGGGGTGCCTTCGGCGAAGCTGATCACCCAGTCCACCGCACCCAACCCGGCCAGCACGGCCATGCGTCGGTCGACACTGTTGATCGGACGACCCGGCCCTTTCAAGCGACTGACCGACGCATCGTCGTTGACCGCTACGATCAGGCGATCGCCTTGGGCGCGCGCCTGTTCGAGGTAAGTCACGTGGCCGGCATGCAGAATGTCGAAGCAACCGTTGGTGAACACGATCTTCTCGTTGTGCGCACGGGCGTCGTCGACGGCCAGCAGTAATTGCTCGAGCCCCAGCACACCGCGCTCCGAACCTTCTTCACGCTGGATGGCGCGACGCAGTTCCGGCGCACTGATCGCCGCCGTACCGAGCTTGCCGACCACGATGCCCGCGGCCAGGTTGGCCAGGCCCACCGCATGCGGCAGTTCCTCGCCGGCAGCAATCGCCGCCGCCAGGGTGGAAATCACCGTGTCGCCGGCGCCGGTCACGTCGAACACTTCACGGGCGCGAGCCGGCAGGTGCAGGGCCGGATGATCCGGGCGCAACAGGGTCATGCCGTGTTCGCCACGGGTCACCAGCAAGGCGCCAAGGTCCAGGTCGTGCATCAACTGCGCGCCCTTGCTCACCAGCTCGTGCTCATCGGCGCAACCGCCAACGATGGTTTCGAACTCGCTGAGGTTCGGTGTGATCAGACTCGCACCGCGATAGATCGAAAAATCCTTGCCCTTGGGGTCGGCCAGCACCGGAATGCCACGAGCACGAGCTGCCTGAATCAAGACTTGATGGTTTTTCAACGCACCCTTGCCGTAGTCGGAGAGCACCAGCACCTTGATGCCTTCGAGCAATTCGTCGACTTGCACCGACAACGCCAGCGAGTCGGTGGCGAACGGTTCTTCGAAGTCGATACGCAGCAATTGCTGGTGCCGACTCATGACCCGCAACTTGACGATGGTCGGTTGATGCGCGATGCGCTGGAACAACGCCCGCACACCTGCACCCTTGAGGCTATTGACCAGACTGTCGGCGGCTTCATCGTCGCCGGTCACGCCAACCAGCGAGGCTGGCGCGCCAAGGGCGGCAATGTTCAACGCAACGTTGGCGGCACCGCCGGGGCGGTCCTCGATGTGCTCGACCTTGACTACAGGTACTGGCGCCTCAGGGGAAATCCGTGAGGTACCACCATGCCAGTAACGGTCGAGCATGACATCGCCGACCACCAAGACAGGGGCTTGATCGAATCGCGGCATGGACAACTTCATGGAGCAACCCACATACAAAATGAACAGGGGCGCGATATTAACACAGGGTTGCCGCAGGCTTGTGCGACGGCTGCATCGGGATAAATTCGCGAGGGCAGGACTGTAGAGAGCAACGAGGCTGCGACCTCTTGATCTTTAAAAACAAAGTCAAAAGATCGCAGCCAGGGCAACGCCCTGCAAAAGACTATTTCAGGCGATGTCTTCAGCCGGCGCGTCCAGCCCCATCGCATGCAAACGCGAGTAGTAGCCGTTTTGCGCCAGCAGTTGAGCGTGGGTGCCGCGTTCGACGATCTGGCCCTGCTCCATCACCAGAATCAAATCGGCTTTTTCGATGGTCGACAGACGGTGAGCGATGACCAGCGTGGTGCGCCCTTTCATGACCTGGTCCAGTGCCGCCTGAATGTGGCGCTCGGACTCGGTGTCGAGGGCCGAAGTGGCCTCGTCGAGGATCAGCAATGGCGCGTTTTTCAACAGTGCCCGCGCAATCGCCAGACGCTGACGCTGCCCGCCGGACAGCAGCACGCCGTTTTCTCCGACCTGAGTATCGAGGCCTTCAGGCATCTGCGAGATGAAGTCCATCGCATAGGCATCCGTGGCAGCCTTTTCAATGTCTTCGCGCGGCGCGCCAGCCAGGTCGCCATAAGCGATGTTGTTGGCAATGGTGTCGTTGAACAGCGTCACGTGTTGGGTAACCTGCGCCACGTGCCGGCGCAGGTTGCGCAGGCGATAGTCTTCGATCTCAACGTCATCGAGCAGGATTTCGCCAATGTCGTGATGATAGAAACGCGGAATCAGGCTGGCCAGGGTCGACTTGCCGCTCCCTGAACGGCCGACCAGTGCAATCATCTGCCCCGGCGCCGCCGTGAAGTTGATGTTTTTCAGCACTTCACGGTCGGTTCCAGGGTAGGTGAAGCTGAGGTTGCGCACCTCCAGATGCCCGCTGACGCGGTCTCGCTCGACCGTGCCGCTGTCGACCTCGGGCTCGACGTCCAGTTGCTCGAAAATGCTTTCGGCACCGGCGACGCCTTTCTGGATGGTCGAACTGACCTCCGACAACTGGCGGATCGGCTTGGGCAGCAGGCCAGCGGCGGTAATGTAGGCCACCAGATCACCGGCGGTGGCATCACCGCGCAGGAACAGCACCAGGAACATCAACACAGCCATGGCGGTGTAGATCACCAGTTGCAACATCGGCGTGTAGACCGCGCCGGTCTTGGTCATGCGCAACTGCTTCTCGGTGTTGCCCTGGCTTGCGGCAGCGAAGCGACGCTCTTCATAAGTCTCGCCGCCGAAGCTGCGCACCACGCGATAACCCTGAATGGTTTCGGAAGCCACGTGGGTCACATCACCCATGGCCACCTGGATCTTCTTGCTCTGCTTGCGGAATTTTTTGCTGGCGCTACCCACCATCAAAGCAATCAACGGCAGGATCGCCAGCATCACCAGGGTCAGCTTCCAGTTCATCCACAGCAAATAGGCAAACAGGAAAACCACGGTCAGGCCTTCACGGATCACGACCTTGATCGCATCGGTGGCGGCACCGGTCACCATGGTCACGTTGAACGTGATGCGCGAGATCAGATGCCCGGAGTTGTGGGTGTCGAAATAGCGGTTGGGCAGCACCAGCAGCTTGTTGAACAGCTCGACGCGCAGGTCATGCACCAGCCCTAGCGATACCCTCGCCAGGTAGAAGTTACCGAGAAACGAACCGAGGCCTTGCCACGCCGCGATCAGGATGATCAACAACGGCACGGCCATCAGCAGCTGCAAATCCTTCAGGTAAGGGACTGTAGGGAACAGCACCGCTTCAGGGTTGCTCAGGCCATCGACGAAATATTTGAGAATCCCGGCCAGCATCGGCTGCGTGGAGGCAAAGATCACGAAGCCTACGATACTCAGCAGGAAGAGACCGATATAGGGTTTCACGTACCCCAACAGCCGAAGGTAGATTTTCAGGCTGGAATCCTGTCCCGCTTCAGGCGGTGCATCACTCATCGTAGGGCTCACTGGTTAAATGGAACGTGAAATTTTATCACAGGCGCCGGAGTTGGCCCGTGCCCATACCAGAACACTGGCCAGCCCCACGGGCAACCAGCTTATAAACCATTCGGGCCTCGGGGTCCCGGACAGGCTGGCGGCGTCAAATTGCATGGCCAGCGTCGAGAACACCCAGATGCCAATGATTCCCTTGGCATAAAGCGTCTCCCGGGCTTTCCAGGCCTCGTACAGCACCGCAAGCCAGATCGAACACCACAACAGCAACCCTGGCAGCCCCAATTCGAGAGCCACGTGGGTAAACAGGTTATGCGTATGATTGAAGTACTCACCTGAAGCAAACACTCGGTAGTCACCGCCAAGGCCGAGGCCAAGCCATGGGTGCTCACTGATCATCTGCAGACTGGCTATCAGGATTTGCGGACGATAAGACACTCCGCGCGCCACGACGAACGATTCGAAAAACCAGATCGCCATGACCGCCACGATCAATGCTGCCGCTGCGATGATGCGGCTACGTCGGTCACTGCTCCAAACCGGCATGGCAAGTATCGTGAAAAACAACGCCAGCCCGGCGCCACGGCTCTGGCTAAGCATCACGAATGCACAAAGCAGGGCCAGAGCAATCACCCAGAGCACCTGCAACTTGCCGCTGGCCGGAGGCCAGAAAGCCAGCCAGACCGCAGCCAGCCCAATGACATACCCGCCCAGGATCGGATGAGCCAATTCACCCAACCCCTCCAGGCGTGCGCTCCAATTGTTTCCATCCACTCCATAGAACTTGATGATGGCGATGAGCGCCGTCAGCGCCAACCCGAGCCCACCCCACTGCATGATGCGGATCACGCGATCAGGCTGGCCATTGGCAAATATCGGGAAGAACATCAGGAACACCACGATGTAGAGCAAACGCTTGGCCTCGCGAGCGAGGTCCGGAGCGTTCGTCCAGGCAAGACTGATCAGAGACCACACCAGAAGCCCGAGCATCGGCAGATAGACCCAGCGTTGCTGATGGAATAACTCCCGGAGCCGGGCTCGCGCGAACCATGAAAAAAACAGTGCCGGCAGCCAGACCGATGCGACCAAACCTTGTTGATAGATCTTGTTGGTAGGCGCGACGGCGATGGCCAACAGGAACCAAAGCAGACCTATCGTCATCCATACTTGCGCCCAGCGTTTTTCTTGCATCAAATTACCCCTGAGAAACGTCACCCACCCCGCCCGGCATGGTTAAAGCTGAAACTTTTCGGCATCATTGCCCGTCACAACGCCCGTCTTCCAACAAGGCTTTCTACGATGCAATGTTCTCGGCTTTCACAAGCTGCTCTAAATCAAATGATTGAAGGCGCCAGAGTACTGGAAGCCGACAGCTTTGGGCCGAAAGTCTACCTGTTGCAGAATGGGAATATTCTGAAACTGTTCCGCCGCAAGCGTATTTTTTCTTCTGCGCTGTTTCGTCCCTATTCCAAGCGATTCATCGACAACGCCGTAGAACTGCAAAAACTCGGTGTGCCGACTTTGCAGGTCCTGCAGTACTACCGACTGCAAGCGCCAGGCATGACGGCGGTGCTTTACCAGCCATTGCCAGGCGAGACCCTGCGCCAGATCGCCAACAAGGAAGGATTCACCTGGCCGCAGGCCTTGCCGGACCTGGTGGGCCTGATAAGAAGTCTCCATGAATCGGGAATTTATTTCCGCTCACTGCACCTGGGCAATATCGTGGTCACCCCCGATAACCGCATGGGCCTGATTGATGTGGCGGACATGCGCTTTCTGCGCGCACCGCTGTCCCGTCATCTAGTCAAGCGCAACCTGCAGCACTTCGCTCGCTATATTGCACGGGAAAACCTGAACGACAGCTTTCCGATGAAAGCCCTCGAACAGGCACTGCTCGCTTCATGAGAGCAATGCCCGGGAAGCCTGGCTGAAATCCCGCCAGGCCTGGTCCGGGGCAAGTGCACGATATTGCTCTGCGGCGATCGCTTGAGCGTTGGCACTGAACGCCCGGGCAATCGTGTCGCGCCAGGCAGCCACATCCTCGACGGGGGCATACCAGCCGGCATCGCCCAATTGTTCACGGAACACATCCAGTTCACTGGCGATTACCGGTACCCCGGCCATGACCGCCTCCTGCAGGATCAGCCCCAGGCCTTCGCTCAGCGACGGCATCGCCACCCAGTCGAATGCTCGATAGAGCTGCCCCACGTCACTCACATGACCCGGCAAAAAGACTTTGCCGCGCAACCCTGCCGCGTGGATTTTCGCTTCCAGTTCGGCACGGGCAACACCTTCGCCCACAATCACCAAGCGCAGATCCGGTCGTTCAAGCAATGCTGCCGCGAAAGCATCGATCAGACAGGCAAAACCTTTTCCCCCAACCAGCCGTCCCACGGCACCCAGCACCGAGGTGTTATCCACAGGCAAGCCCAACCGGGAACGCGCCTGTTCCCGGGTGAGCAGGGCAGAACGCCAGGCCGTGGGATCAAAAGCGCTGCGCAGTGTCGTGACTGGCCGTTGCAGGTCCTGGCTCAATGACGTCGCGAGGGTTTGCGACACAGCAACCACCGATAGCCGGGACGCCGGGAACCGCTGGAAGAGCGTTCGATCCGCTGCGTGAAGCCGCGTCGAACCATGGAAAACCACTACCGCACGCAAGTGCGGCATGGTCTCGATGCAGGGCAACAGTGCCCGGGCCACGCCCAGGCCATCAAGCAACAGTACGCGCGCATCGCTGGATTTGAGCGCACTCTGCAATTTGTAGTGCATCCAGGGCCGGGCCAGTCGCCAGATGTGTCGCCCTTTCAGTCGCGCAGAGGTCAGCCCCCACTCCCGCACCTTGCCGACCGCCACTCCACACTCCGAGGCATGCCCCTGAAGCAGCCAGGTTTCGATCGGTACAGAGGCCGGGACCTGGGACAATATCTGTTGGTGCACCTTGTGAGTCGAGGCAAACGGAGCGCCGCTGGCCCACATGACGTTAACAATGCTCATAGGGTGAAAAGCCGGGACAGGGAGTTCTTTAGAGAAGCCGTACGGCGCTCAGGGGATGAACCGACCACAACTTCACCATAGCAACCGCCAACAGGAACGCACGCTCGGTGTACCGATGCGATGTCGTTTTCCATGGATAACTGCACCTGATCCCTAAAGAAATGGAGGTCGCCAGCAATGCCAATGGCCGGGTAACACATCGTCAAATGCCTAACTTCAGACGGACTTTTTCCAGCAGGCTCAAGGGCGCGCGAACACGCAATGCCGGCTCGAGCTCCTCGACGATTCGCTGACCGATGCGTGCAAAACTGAACTGGCTGACCGCCAGTTCGCGACCGTTACGGGCAATGCGCTGAGCCAGTTCCGGGTCGCTGCGCAATAGCGCGAGCTTTTGCTGAAGTTGTGCGATGTTCTGGTAGAACACCACGTTTTGCATGTCCAGCAGACCCAGTGCCTGGCTTTCCGCCTCGCCCTGGTCATACGCCAGCAATACACAACCGCAAGCCATGGCCTCGAAGTTCTTGATCATGAATTCGCCCATGCCGACATCGGCACTGACGAAGTAGCGGATGCGGTTGAGGGTGTCGCGGTATTCCTCGCCGGATTTCGTGCGGGTGACCACCAAGGGTTCGACGCCCGCCAACTCATCGAGCAAGGCTTTGCGCCCGCTGTAGGCGACACTGTTGGTGCTGCCGACGAAGGCCAGTTCGATATCGCGCTCACGCCCTTGATCTTCAAGCTGGGTCTGGTCGTAGCCTTTGGGCACGAATACCGCATCGAACCCTTCGCTGCGCAACCTTTCGGTGACGACGAAACCTGAGCTGATGACTCGCGCCCAGGGCAGCTTGCGGTAATGTGCGCTGAACTTTCCCGTGTACTTGCAAGGAATGTAGTTCTGATAGGCGTCGTGTTCGAGGATCACCAGATTGGGGATCGTGCGGATAAATCCGACCTGGCGGATCTCCTGCTTGAAGCGCAGGAAAAACACGATCCGGTCATACTGCGCCACATCGACTTCGCGTCGAAAATAGCGGCGCAGGTTGCGCTGCTCATCGCTGCTCAGCCACCGCAGGTCGCACTCGCAATGGGCGGCCACGCCCTCGTACAGACGGTCCAGGATAGCCCGCTGATCTTTCTGCACCAGAAACAAAACTTTCATCGTCTTCCTTGCCGCAACAGGCAAACCGAGCAACCTCTGACATACCCCTGCTCGCAGCTGGGGCGCTTCTCGCACGCAATCCTACAAATGCCAGAACAGCTCATGGCGACGTACAGCCTTGCGAAAAAATTCGTTCTCACCGTAGGGCGAACCGCGGCGCCCGGCCAGCAACCGCTGCAATACCCGGCGCACCCGGCGCTTGAACGGGGCTGGCGGCTGCAAGTCATGCATCATTGCCAGCGCCATGGCCTTGTCGCGCTGCTGCGCCGGCGTGAGTAAAAGACAATAGGGATGCAGCAGCGAAGCAGCATCAAACACCGGTGGCAGCGCCACGCCGGTACCGCTATTGCCCATAGGCCAGCGATCGTTGTCATGCAAGTGATTGGCGTAACCCAGCAATGTCGGCTGCCAGTCGAGCCCTTGCAAGGCTTCAAGAACCGCGGTATGAGCGCAAATATGATCCGGATGCGGATCAAGTGTCGGATGCGGCAGCACGATGACTTGCGGTTGCGCGCGCAGCAGCAACTCTCGCAAGTCGGCCAGCAGGTTGTTCCAGGTCGGCGCGCCATCGACATCGCCCGGCAAGGCGAACGGGTTCAACTGGCGAAACACCCGGGTATCACTCAAATCCGCTTCGCGCGAGCCCGCCGGCTGAGCAGGCGAAGCCTGCATGGTCGCCAGTTGCAGGCAGAAATAACCCAATTGCACGCACCGGCTTTCGGCCACGCCAGCCCAACGCGGCACTGCAATGCTGTCCCAGGTTCGCAAACGGCCTTTGAGCCGCGAGGCCTGGACTTTGTCCAATCCCATCTGCTGGTAGTGTTCGGCTTCGATTTCACCGGCGGTGAGCGTGACGATCCAGGCTTCATCCGCCTGGCTGTACAAGCCATAGGCTGCCAGTTCCGCGTCATCGGCATGAGGCGCAATGACCATCACCCGTTGGCGACGGTAATCCGGATGTTCGATCGCCCACAGCACCGGCTCGCCGAGCAGGCGGCAAAAACGGCCGCGCAGGCGGAGCTCGCCTTGGGACAGGACCTGTGCCTGGCCACTGAGGTTGAGATAACGCAGGCCGTTTACACCGCGCTCGAAGGTCAGCCGATCCGGATTGTCACCACCAGCCAGTTCGACCACAGGATCAAGGAAACGCCCCAGCCAGGTGCTTTTGACCCGCAACGCCAGCACCAGCGTCGCGTCTTCGACCAACATGACGCCATCGTCCAACCGCAGGCGATCGCCATTGAGGTGGACTTTCGGTTGCGGCGTGTAGGGCGGGAAGCTGTACTGGTAATCGTCGTTGGGCGAATAGAACAGGTGGTCGGCGAACCACGCTTCATGGGCAATCCAGCCCAGGACTGCGAGCACCAGCGGCAGCCACCAGGCCACCAGCAGGCCCATGACAATCAACATTCCCAGCGCGATCAACAAGCCGATGCGTTTGTTGCGCCGATGGCGCTTGAGCAGTTGTTGTTTGCGGCTCATGGCTTGGCTCATACGGTGAAGACCGGAACAGGGTTGCACCAGCGATCCTTGTATTCCCGGTCGGCGCGACCGAAGGAAAAGCGCAAGGGCTTGTCCAGTGCCCGTGCATGCTCCCAGGCGCTTTGGGTATTGAGGAAGCTCAACACGCTGCCAGGGCTGAACTCGCGGGTTTCAGGGTCGACGCCACCATTGATGTACTCGACGCTGATCCACTGCGGCGTCTCGACGCGGTACACCAGCTGAATGGCAATCGGTGCATCGTTGAGGAAGATCACCGAGCCGATCAGCAACGCGCGCAACAACTCGATGACTTCAGCCATGCGCTCGGCGCCGGTCGCCGGAAAACCCCAGCGGCGCTGGAACAGGTCGCAATAAATGGCCGCCAGCTCGCTACTGGAAAAATCCGAAACCGGGCGTACCACACCGCCCGCCTCTTCCAGTAACCGGAGTTCCCGGCGCTGGTTGTAGCGAAATTTCTTCGACAGTTCTTCGGGAGCGCGGGCCATGGCCAATTGTTCGGCCTGCAACTTGATGCCGGTGAAACGGCTTTCGTTCAGTGCCGAAAGGTAACGCCCGCGATGGCGCAGAGGCGCTTGGGCATCGGCCGCAGCCGGCAGGATGATCTCGGCGTTGCCAAGGTCGAACAGGCCTTTTTTACCGCTGCGCTTGAGCACATCCTTGGACAAGGCAAGATCGCGCCCCCAGGTCGGGATCGCCGCTTTCACCTCGCCCTCATGCTCCCAGGCCAGATAACGCACCGGAATACCAGCCAACTGCGCCAACCGTTCAACCACCATAGGGTGAGTCGCGACGCTGCCGCCATAACGTTGCCAGACCTCGGCATAGATCGAGGCATCGGCTACCGACCAGCCACGTTCGCGCCAGCCTTGAAATCTGTTGAGCATCAGCCCCTCGGTGCCAGTTCGATAACGTGTGGCAAATGCCAGAAAGCATCCTGCACCGCGCGGTCGGAAAAGCGCTCGCGCAAGCGGTCCAGCATCAGCTCGGCACACTGAAGACGTTGTTGATCGTCCATCGCGGCAAGGTGTTTCAACCCTTGCGCCAGATGTTCGGCATCGCCCAGCGGGAACAGAATGCCGACACCTTCGACCACCTCCTTCGCCCCGCCACAAGCGGTGGCGAGCAACGGTACACCAGCGGCCATGGCCTCAAGCAGCACCATGCCGAAAGGTTCGTGATCGGAACTCAAGGCAAAAACATCGAAGGCACGAAAATAACGTCGGGCTTCAGGCACCTGGCCGAGGAACAACACGCGGTCGCCAATCCCCAGTTCACGAGCCTGCGCCTTGAGATCCTGCTCCAGACGCCCGCTGCCGAGAATCACCAGCTGACTGTTGGCGGGTAGCCCTGGCAGCGCTGCGGCAAAGCCCTCAAGCAACGTGGCCTGATCTTTATCCGGGTGCAATCGACCGACGTTGCCGACGATCCAGGCATCCGCCGACAACCCCAGGATCTCCCGTGCCTCACGCGCGCAAACCTGGCTGGCCTGCAACGCCGGCACATCGATGCGGTTATAAAGTGTCTGGATGCGCGTCGCCGGCCACTTCGGCAGGCAGCGGCGCATGTCATCGCGCACGGCATCGGAAACCCCGAGCAGGCTCAGGCGCTTGCGGAAAACATGAGCGAACAGCTTGCGCGTGCCGCGCTTGTAATCATCAAACGCGTGGTGCACGCCGATCACCGGCAACGAAGTGCCCAGCAAGGCGATGTAGATGGGTTTGAAGCGGTGGGCGATGCAGAAACTGAAATTGCGCGATGCGGCGATCTTGCGCAGATCGCCAATGGCGCCCAGCTTCAGGCCACGAATGGCTCTGGAGCTGTATTCCATGAACAACACTTCATCAGAGGCGCATCCCGCGGCGACTTCGGCGTCGGCGACCCCGGTGAGAAACACCGTGGTCACGCGATAACCGGTCCCCGCGAACAGGCTGGCGTACTGCCGGGCGCAGTCCAGAAACGGCCCGTCATAGCCGTGGCAGAACTGCAACACATGGCGTTCAGCCGAGCGTGTCATATGCGTTCGCGCCCTCTTTGACCACCAGGATGTCTTCCATGATCAGATACTGTAGATCGGAACCGAAGAACATGTTCAAGGCGTCCGTCGGCGAGCAGATCATCGGCTCACCGCGACGGTTGAGCGAGGTGTTGAGCGACACGCCGTTGCCGGTGAGTACTTCCAGCGCTTTCATCATGTCGTAGTAGCGCGGGTTGTATTCGCGCTTGAGCACTTGGGCACGGGAAGTGCCGTCTTCGTGGACCACTTCCGGCACGCGGGTTTTCCACTCTTCAGCCACTTCGAAGGTGAAGGTCATGAACGGCGCCGGGTGATCGATCTTGATCATCTGTGGCGCGACGGTGTCGAGCATCGACGGGCAGAAAGGCCTCCAGCGCTCGCGGAACTTGATCTGGTGGTTGATGCGATCGGCCACGCCCGGCACGCTCGGGCAACCAATGATCGAACGACCGCCCAGTGCACGCGGACCAAACTCCATGCGGCCCTGGAACCAGGCCACCGGGTTGCCGTCGACCATGATTTTGGCGATCTGCTCCGGCATGTTGTCGAGCTTGCGCCACGCAGGTTTGTTCTGATGGCGGGCGCAGGCGGCGATCACATCTTCATTGCTGTAAGACGGGCCGAGGTAGACGTGTTCCATCTTCTCGACCGGAACGCCGCGGGCGTGGGACACATAAGCCGCAGCGCCGACGGCAGTACCGGCATCGCCGGACGCAGGCTGGACGAACAGCTCTTTGATGTCGTCGCGGGCGATGATTTTCTGGTTCAGCTTGACGTTCAAGGCACAGCCGCCAGCGAACGCCAGCTTGCCGGTTTCCTTGAGTACGTCGCCCAGGTAGTGATCGATCATCTGCAACGCCAGCTTCTCGAACAGCGCTTGCATGCTGGCGGCGTAGTGGATGTATGGCTCGTCGGCGATGTCGCCTTCGCGCTTCGGACCCAGCCACTCGATCAGCTTCGGCGAGAAGTAGAAACCCTTGCCCTTCTCTTTATAGCGACGCAGGCCGATGACGTTGGCGTAATCGGTGTTGATCACCAGCTCGCCGTTTTCGAAAGAGGCCAGGCGCGAAAAGTCGTACTTGCTGGCGTCGCCATACGGCGCCATGCCCATGACCTTGAACTCGCCGTCGAGCATCTCGAAACCGAGGAACTCGGTGATTGCGCCGTACAGGCCGCCGAGGGAGTCAGGATCGAAGAATTCCTTGATCTTGTGGATCTTGCCGTTTTCGCCGTAACCGAAGAACGTCGTGGCGTACTCACCCTTGCCGTCGATCCCGAGAATCGCGGTTTTCTCTTTGAAACCGGAGCAGTGGTAGGCACTGGAGGCGTGAGCCAGATGGTGTTCGACCGGCTCGATCTTGATTTTTTTCGGATCGAAACCCAGTTGCTCGAGGCACCAGACGATCTTGTTGCGATAGCGCTTGTAGCGACGGTTGCCCATCAGGATTGCATCGAGGGCGCGGTCCGGCGCGTACCAGTAACGCTTGGCGTAGTGCCAGCGAGCCTTGCCGAACAGGCTGATCGGGGCGAACGGAATGGCCACCACATCAACGTCGGAAGGTTTGATACCGGCCTGTTCCAGGCAGAATTTCGCCGATTCATAAGGCATGCGGTTCTTTGCATGTTTATCGCGCACGAAGCGCTCTTCTTCAGCCGCCGCGACCAGCTTGCCGTCGATGTACAGGGCTGCGGAAGGATCATGGCTAAGGGCGCCGGACAGGCCAAGAATCGTCAATGCCACAGGGGTCTAGCCTCTTTAGTCTGCGTGCAGGCGCAATGCGCCTCAAAAATTTATGTGCCCTCGCAAGGGGCGAGAGACAGCTAAAGGGCGGGATTATAGCGTAAAAGCTGCGGCAAACCTCTAGCGGCAACCGGCAAGCCTTTTCGGAAGTCGACTTGCCGCTGTTTAACCGCGCACGGGTCGCCAATAGATCTGGATATTGCCGTCCACGCTTTGCCGGTAAATCGTGTAGGGCAAGACAACGGTGTCCAGAGCGCCGGACAACGTCAGGTCCAGCAGAATGAATGGCACGAGGAAGCCCGTGGGATCGGGTGGCGCATTCAATACGCAGAAATCATGGGCGAGACCGCTGTAGACCCGCGGTATCGACTGGCAATAGGTTTTTTGCTTTCGCAACCCTTGCGCGGCGTCGGCATCGTCCTGAAGCACCGTCGCAGCGGTCCCGCATCCCGCCAATGCCAGCGAAATCGCGCCTGAAGCAGCTGCCATTCTTATTGTCAAAGTCCGCCCTCCGCAAATGTCAGGGCAAACTAGCATCGGGCCGATCCGGGCCACAGTTCATGGCTTCCGAAGATCGCGTAGGACGGTTCACAAGAACTTGTCCCTGATCTTATTTGGCTGGTCCGATCCCATCGCGGGCAAGCCCGCGACAGGACCGAAGGCCCGATTCAGGAAACGCTGGCGATGTCTTTGGGCAGACGCCGATCGATGACTTGATAAAGCGCGCTACTGTCCGGCCAATTGCGCATGAACCGCGCGCGATCCCGTGCATACGCCGGTGCGAAACTGGCGAGGGAGCCATGCTGGCACATCGAGTCGAGATCGATCAGTGCCCAGCGATCCTGCTGCCAGAACAGGTTGTGGCCCTTGAAGTCACCATGGCTGATGCGCTCGCGAATCAGCTCGGCGAACAAGTGATCCAGCGCTGCCAGCTCGGACTCCGGCGCATCACCACTTTCCACATAGGGCGCAAAGCGCTCGATGATGTCCGGCCCCGACAGATGCTCGGTGATGAGGTAGGCGCGACCACGCAACCCGAGGAAGCGCTTTTCCAATAGCGCCAGCGGCTTGGGCGTGGCGATGCCGAGGAACGCCAGGCGATTGCCTTCGCGCCAGGAGTGCCACGCCCGGCTCGGGCGCCAGAAACGCTTGAGCCAGTGCGCAAAGCCCTTGATGTTGTAGCGCTTGATCACCAGCGTGCGACCATTGACCTGGACTTTGCCGACACTCGCCGCGCCGCCGGTCTTGTACAGATGCCCTTGGTCAAGCAACTCATCGGCCCGCTCCAGCACCGGCAGCATGGCCGCTTCTTCCTCGCGGCGAATCGCCCGCAAGCCGAACGCCCCGCGCTGCACGCTGAACAGTGTGCATTCACGGCCGACTTTGTTCAGAAAATCCTTGAGGCGCCAGTTGCGGACTTTGTCGATCTGCTTCTGTAGCGCTTCCATGGGCAAGGCATGTTCGCCATTGCTCAGCAGGTAGTAGACCAGCAACTCTTCGGTGAACGGCTGCAACGATTGTGGCAACTGGGCAAAGAACACCCCGAGATTTTCCAGGACCTTTTGCCGCGACAACGGCTGGCCAGGCGTTTCGCTGCAGATTCCGGCGCCGTCGATCAGATAGAGCCGACGGCCCTGGCGCAGCAGATTGTCCAGATGCAGATCTTCCTGCCACAGGCCTTTGCGATGCATTTGGCCAATGGCACCCAAGGCTTCGGCCAAAACCGCTGATTGCTCGTCGGCCAACACGGGCAAGCTTTCAACTCGCTGCCACGCATCGCCGAGGCTTTCAGCGCCTTCCAGAAACTCGAACAACAGCCAGCCGCCCTCGCCTTCCTTAAGGCCGTCGGCCAACAGCAGCGGCGTGGTCAAGCCTTGGGCAGCGAGCATACGCACGCCGTCCAGTTCCCGTTGAAAATGCCGTGCAGCCTTGCTGCCGACCAGCAATTTGGCCAGCACCGGCCGGCCACGCCAGACACCGGCGCCCACGTAACGCTGCCCCGGCAACACTCGCAGCAGGCTCAGTAGCTGCAAATCGGCCGGACCGGCCGCGTCGGCCAGGGAAAGAGTCAACGGCAGCGTCGGACTGCGGCCAGCGCTTTTCAGTTCGGACAAACGCATCAAGCTTTCCCCTTATGGCTGCGCCGGGCAGTCAGACGTGTCAGCCAGCTGTCGATCAGCGAACTGTCCTGAGCCTGATCCAGATAGGCGGCCAGAAGCACCCGCAACTGCGCTTCGCTCCACTCGGGTGCTCGACGCAGTAATGGCTCCAGATCCTTGACCCGGTCCCGTTGGCCGAACAGCAGTGGCCGAGTCTTTTCCAGGTCAATCAACTGCGCTTGATAGCCGTCGCCGTTGGCGCGCAGGAAAATGTGCTTGGGATAGAAGCAGCCGTGCACCTGACGCCTGCCATGCAGGCGCTGCGCCAGACGGCCGCAGGCTTGCAGAATGGCCACGTGTTGCGCCTCGCCGAGCTCTGACCAGCGGCGCAGCAGCGAATCCAGATCATCCCAGCCGTCCAGTGCCCGGGTCAGCAGCACAGCGCGGACTTCGCCATCAACTTTGCGCTCGCCGAAAAACGCCGCTTTCAGCGCCGGAATGCCGAGTTTTTCATAACGGCTGATGTTGCGAAATTCACGGGCAAAACTCGGCTCACCGAACGGCGCGTGCAAAGTGCGCATCTGATAGTTGCTCTGGCGCTTGAGATAGAAGCCATGACCTTCCAGGTCCAGTCGAAACACGCTGCTCCAGCCACCGCGAAGGGTGTTGGGTTCGTCCACCGCCTCGAGTTGCCGGGACCACAGCGCATCGAACGTGCCGAGGCCATGGCGTTCGAGCAGCGCACGGTCTTCAGCGGCCAGAAAATCAGTCATTCGCGTCCCTCGAAAAATCTCACCACGTGCCGGATGCGTTTTTTATCGGCGGCATTGAGCCGTTCCCGTTGCCGGTATTGCAGGTAAAAGCGCAGACGCTGAGTGGCCGACAGCTGATATTTGGCGACCTTGTCCAGGCACGCCAGGTCCTTGGTGATGCGGTACTTGAGCCAGAAACCGCTCCAGAAATCACCATTGGGACAGTCAATGAGAAACAGCTGGGGCTGATCGTCGACCAGCAGGTTGCGCCATTTCAGATCGTTGTGGGTAAAACAATGCTCGTGCATGGTCCGGGTGTAGCTGGCCAGCTGGCGGCTGATGGTATCGACCCACGCGCGGTCCGCGAGCTTGGGGTCGTGCCGTTCGGCCAGAGCCGAGAGGTCTTCGGTATGCGGCAGTTCGCGGGTGATCATCGCCCCGCGATCGTAAGCCATGCCGCGACGCTCCAGCCCCCAGGCCACCACCTCGGCGGTGGGAATGCCCCACTTGGCGAAGCGCTTGAGGTTCTGCCACTCCATTTTCACCCGAGGCTTGCCCAGATAACGGCGCAACCCCTTGCCTGCGCCCACGTAGCGTTTGACGTAATAGTTGACGCCCTTGCGCTGGACGCGGATGACTTCCGACAGCGGATCACGGGTCAATCGCTCGCCTTGAAGCGCAAACACCGCTTCGAGGCTGCCGAAGTCCTCTGCCAGATCGCTGTACTCAGGCTCCAGTGTCCAACCCGCCATCAGAGCGCATCCCCGTATCGCTGTTTGCGGTCGTAGAGTTTGTTGGCCTTGCCCTCGAGCCAACTGAGCAGCCCGGCTTCTTCGCTGAGAATCTGCCGCAGCGGTTGCTGGAAATAACCCTTGAGGAACCGCAGCTTGTCGCGACGGGTCAGGCCGATATCCAGAGCGGAAAAATACAGCGCCGCCAGATCCTTGTTGCGCCAGCGGGCAGTGATCCTCGGACGCGTCTGGGCGCGGTGCAGGTCGATTACCGACAGTTTGAAGTCATCGGCCGTCACCGGCTTGTCGGTGTGCAGCAGGAAGTGGCAGATGTAGCAGTCGCGGTGGTTGACCCCGGCGCGGTGCATCATCCCGGTCATGCGTGCCACTTCGGCGATCAGCGCGCGCTTGAGTTTCGGCTCGGGCGGCTGCTTGATCCAGTTGAGGCTGAAGTCTTCGAGACTGACCGTCGGCGCCAGCTCTTCAGTGACGATGAACGAGTGCTGGTCGGCCGGATTGCTGCCTTTCTCACCATAAGCGACGGCGGTCATGGTCGGCACGCCGACTTCCTGCAAGCGCTGGATCGCCTTCCACTCCTGGCCTGCACCGAGTACCGGCAGTTTGGCGGTGAGCAGGTTCTTGAAGATCTCGCCCCAGCCAATGCCGCGGTGGATCTTTACGAAAAACCCGTTGCCGTTCACTTCAGTGCGCAGGGTCCGGCGCGCTTCAAGCTCGCGGTATACCTCGCCCTGCAATCCCTCGACTTCGGCGAACGGATCGCGTCCGGCCCAGAGGCTTTTGAACGGTTCAGCCAGCATCAACTTCATTTAGCGTGCTCCGCCAGAATCACATCGGCCGCGTGCTGCGGCATGCTGTAGAGATCAGCCGTCTCGGCAAACGCCAAACCGTTGCGGCTCCAGGCCGCCCGTGCTTGGGCGTCGTTGAGCATGCCGGTCAGGTATTGCGTCAGCTGTGCTTGCTCGAAGGGTTCGTCCAGCACCAGGCCAGCATCGGCTTCGGCAATGTAATGGGCGTAACCGCACACCGCACTGACCAGCACAGGCAACCCGGCCACCAGCGCTTCAAGCAGCACGGTACCGGTGTTTTCGTTATAGGCCGGATGGATCAACAGATCGGCCCCCAACAGGAAACGCGGAATATCGCTGCGGCCCTTGAGGAACGTCACGTTGTCACCCAGCCCCAACGTCGCACTCTGCATCTGGAACAATTTGGGGTCGTCCTGGCCGATTACAAACAGCCGGGTGCGTTTCTTCAGATCAGCGGGCAATGCCGCGAGCGCCTTGAGGCTGCGATCAACCCCCTTGGTCTTGAACCCGGAGCCAATCTGCACCAGCAACAGTTCATCGTCCTTGAGGTTGAATTCGGCCCGGAAGCCGGCGCGAATTTCGTCGGCATCGGCTGGGCGGCGACGATCCTGGGCAATGCCTGGCGGCAGCAGATGAAAACGCTCCAGCGGCGTGTCGTAATGCTTGATGAACAGCGGCTGCTGGACTTCGGAGATCATCAACACTTCAGTCTTCGCGTCTTTGGCAAACACCGCGCGCTCATATTCGGCGAAGTGGCGATAGCGGCCCCAGCGACGATACAGCGAGTTACGCAGGTTCTGCGCTTTGTCTTCGAAGCAGCCGTCAGCGGCGTAATACACATCCAGCCCCGGCATCTTGTTGAAGCCGATCAGACGATCAACCGGGCGTTTGGCCAGGTCCGCTTCCATCCATTCACTGAGCTTTTCGTTGCGACGATGGTTGAAGAATGCCTTGACTGGCGCCACCAGCACTTCAAAACCCGGCGGCACGTCGCCTTCCCAAATCAGCGTGTAGACGCGAATCTGGTGCCCGCGTTTTTGACACTCCAGGGCGATGCGCATGAAATCGCGCTGCAAGCCACCAAAGGGAAAGTACTTGTACAGGACAAATGCCAATTGCATCAGCGCAGCTCCTCAGCCAGTAGCAACGTGCTCAGTCGGCTGGCGACCCGCTCGGGATTCAGGCGCGTGAAGCACAAGGGCCACTCGCGCTCAAGGTCGAACTGACGGGCATCTTCGGCCGTCGGTTGATAGGTGCATTTCTTTTGCAGGCAGGGAGCGCAGGGGAAATCGCTGGCCAGGTGGATCTGCGATTTGCCGTAGGCGCCGGTCAGGCCCGGGTTGGTCGGACCGAAGAGCGACAGGGTCGGCACATCCAGTGCAGCGGCCAAATGACCAAGACCGGTGTCGACCGCCACACACGCCTGAGCCCCGGCCAACACCTTGCCGACGCCGGCCAGGTTCAGCTTGGGCAGCACTTCGGCGTGCTTGAAACCGGCAGCGATGCGTTCGGCGCGCGCCTTCTCCACCGCGTTGCCCCAAGGCAGTTTCACCCCGACACCGAGATAACCGACACGCTCGGTCAGCTCGCGCCAATAGGCTTCAGGCCAGTGCTTGGTGTCCCAGGTCGTGCCATGCAGGAACAGTACGTAGGGATTCTTGCGCGGCAATTCCACCAGGCGTTCGACGCTCAGGCCATAGTCGCCCAAGCCCTTGGGCAGGTCGTAGCCCAGGGCGATGGCGAACAATTGACGCACTCGCTCCACCGCGTGCTGGCCACGGGCAACCGCCAGACGTCGATCATAGAAACGCGCGGCCATCGGCTCGCGGGCCGACGACTTGTCCAGGCCGGCCACCGGGGCTTTGACATAGCGAGTCAGCCAGGCGCTCTTCAGCAAGCCCTGGGCATCAATGACCAAATCGTATTTCGTGGCGCGCAGGCTTTGCTTGAAACGCTTCCACTCGCCGCTCTTGATGGTTTGCCAGAGGTTTTTGCGCCAGCGCCGGATTGCCACCGGGATCACCTTGCCCACCGCCGGATGCCAGGTGGGGATTTCGGCGAAGCCTTCTTCCACCACCCAGTCGAACTTGATGCCGGGGATCGCCCGCGCAGCATCGGTCAGCGCTGGCAACGCATGAATCACGTCGCCCAGCGATGACGTCTTGATCAGCAGTACCCGCAAGCTATTTGACCTCGACCACTGTGCCCTGCAAACGCTGCAAGGCTTCGTTCACGGCTTGCGGCATCAGCTGGCGCAAGCAGTTGTAATGGCCGAAACGGCAGGTGCGATCGAAGCAAGGGCTGCATTCGATGCCCAGGCGCACGATCTCGACATGTTCGGCCAACGGTGGCGTGAAACCCGGCGATGTCGAACCGTAGACCGCCACCAGCGGGCGGTTCAGCGCGGCAGCGACGTGCATCAGGCCGGAATCATTGGACACCACGGAATCAGCGCAAGAGAGCAGATCGATTGCTTCGGCCAGCGAAGTGCCGCCACTGAGGTTCACCGACTCTTCGCGCAAGCCGGGAATCAAACGTGAACGGATGTCTTCACCCACCCCGTGATCATTTTTCGAACCGAACAGCCATACCTGCCAGCCGTCACGGATCTTCGCCTCGGCGACCTTGGCGTAATGCTCGGACGGCCAGCGCTTGGATTCGCCGAACTCCGCGCCTGGGCACAACGCCAACACCGGGCGATCGAGGGTCAGGCCGAACTTGGCCAATGCCGCCTCGCGGGTGACCGGGTCGATCTGCAAGCTCGGCCGCGGATAGGGTTTGGGCAACTCGATACCCGGCTCGAAGGCCAGCGCCATGAAGCGCTCGATCATCAGCGGATAACGTTCCTTGTCCAGCGTGCGCACATCGTTGAGCAGGCCGTAGCGGAACTCGCCGCGCCAGCCGGTGCGTTTGGGGATGCCGGCGAAGAATGGCACCAGCGCCGACTTCAACGAGTTGGGCAACAGGATCGCCTGGTCGTACTGCCCGGCCAGGGATTTACCGATGCGCCGACGGGTCGCCAGCTCCAGCGCGCCGTGACCGAGCGGAAAGCTCAAGGCCTGGCGAACTTCGGGCATGCGCTCAAGAATCGGCCGGCTCCACTCGGGGGCCAGCACGTCGATTTCGCACTGCGGGTGGCGCTGCTTGAGACACTGGAACAGTGTCTGCGCCATCACCATGTCACCGACCCAACTGGGCCCAACGATCAGAATTTTCATGTGGCTTCCAAAAACGAACCGGGGAGGCTTATGCCTCCCCGCCTCGATAATCCAGCACCTGCGGGATGAACCATCAGGTCATTTGGACGAGCCGGCTGGGGCTCGTCGGATCAATTTCACACATCTATATCAGTCAGCATACAACGTCGTGGCGAGGGAGCTCGCTCCCGCTGGGCTGCGAAGCAGACCCAAAACCTGCGACTGTATTTCATCTGCCAGACCGAGCCGGCTGAGTGGCGACTGCTTCGCAGCCGAGCGGGAGCAAGCTCCCTCGCCACAAAAACCCGCTCCCACATTTGAATCTCGTCGCCTGCTCAGCTTAGCCCCAGCTCGCGCCAGATCCGCATGACCTGTCGCCGCTCGTCCGCGAACTGGTCACCGGCAATCACCCCGGGATCCTTCTGCAAGGCCTGCCGGTGGGCGGCCGAGCGGTAAGCTTTATAGGCTTCACGCAGCAGACTGGCATCTTCGACGGGCATCAGCCCTTCGTGTTCCAGCTCTTCCAGAATGCGGATGTTATCGGTCCAGCGCAGCAATGGCGGGTGCGTTTGCGACCACGCCAGGGCCGCGTATTGCACCATAAATTCAATATCGACGATACCTCCGGCGTCCTGCTTGAGGTCGAAGGGCGCCGTGGCGTCGAAGGCATTTGCCCCGGTGCCGGCCGCCGTGCTCTTGCTGCCAAGGTTCTCGCGCATCTTGGCGCGCATCTCGCTGACCTCCTGGCGCAGGGTCGGCAAGTCACGCGGTTTGCCCAGTATCGCCGCACGGACCTTTTCGAAAGCCTGGCCGACGTCCTGACTGCCCACCAACACCCTTGCCCGCACCAACGCCTGATGCTCCCAGGTCCAGGCTTCATTTTCCTGATAACGGGCAAACGCCCCCAAAGAACTGACCAACAGCCCCGACGCACCGGACGGACGCAGGCGCATATCCACTTCGTACAGCTGGCCCGAGTTGGTCTGGGCCGTGAGCAAGTGGATGATCCGCTGTCCCAGGCGGGTGAAGAACTGGGCACCATCGATCGGCTTCGGCCCGTCGGTTTCGGCCTGCGGATCACCGTCGTGGATGAACACCAGATCCAGGTCCGAACCATGCCCGAGTTCCAGGCCGCCGACTTTCCCGTAACCGACAATGATGAACCCGGGATCGCATAAAGAGCCGTCGGTGCGCAGCGGCGTGCCGTACTTGGCCACCGTTTGCCGCCAGGCCAGGGCCAGGACCTGTTCCAGAATCGCCTCGGCGAGCCAGGTCAGGTAATCGCTGACCTTCATCAGCGGCAGGCTACCGGCGATTTCCGAAGCGGCGACTCGCAAGCGGTGCGCCAGTTTGAAATGGCGCAGGGCTTCCATCTGCTGCTCCAGGTCGTCCTCGGGAATCCGCGTCAGGCGCTCGCGCAATTCGGCGGCCAGCTCGGGAGCCAACGGCGGCTTGAACAGTCGGCCTTCGTTGAGCAATTCATCGAGCAACAGCGGGAAGCGCGTGATCTGTTCGGCGATCCACGGGCTCGCGGCACACAAGGTCAGCAAACGGCGCAATGCACCAGGGTTTTCGGTCAGCAATACCAGATACGCCGAACGACGCGCCACGGCTTCTACCAATGGCAGCACACGCTCGAGCACCAGATCCGGATTGGCATGTTCCACCGCCTGTGCAAGCAGACGCGGAATAAAGGCATCGAGCCGTTCGCGTCCCAAACGCTGCATGGCTCGTAATTGCGGGCTGCTGCGCAAGCCAGCCAAGGCTTTCAGCGCTTTGGGAGCATCAGTGAAACCGCCCTCTTCGAGCTGACGGCAGGCGGCTTCTTCATTCTGCGCCTCCTCCCATAGCGGCAGCCATTCACCACCGACCACCACTTCGCTTTCGGTGCCGGCTTCCTCGTCCGGATCAGCGATGACCTGGCCGAAGTGCCACGCCACACGACCGCGCCAGTGCATCAATTGCTCATGGAACGCCGCCCAGTCGGCAAACCCCAGCATAAAGGCAATACGCGCCTGATCCTGGGCGCCATCGGGCAGCATCTGTGTCTGACGGTCGGCAATCGCCTGGATGGCGTGTTCGGTGTAACGCAGGAATTCGTAGCCTTCGCGCAGTTCGCTGATCACCGTCGGCGGCAGATAGCCCTGACCTTCCAGCGTGCTCAGTACTTTTAATAAAGGGCGCTGCTGCAAGCTCAGGTCGCGACCACCGTGGATCAGCTGGAACGCCTGGGCAATGAACTCCACTTCGCGGATGCCGCCGGAACCCAGCTTGATGTTGTCGGCCATGCCCTTGCGCCGCACTTCCTGCTGGATCAATTGCTTCATGGTGCGCAGCGCTTCGATGGCGGAAAAGTCCAGGTAACGCCGGTAAACGAACGGTCGCAGCATTTCCTGCAATTGCGCGCCGGCAACCTGATCGCCCGCTACCACACGCGATTTGATCATCGCGTAGCGTTCCCAGTCGCGGCCCTGATCCTGGTAATACTGCTCCAGCGCATTGAAGCTCAGCACCAATGCCCCGGACGAACCGTAAGGACGCAAACGCATGTCGACCCGGAACACGAAACCGTCGACGGTCATCGGGTCCAGCGCCTTGATCAGGCGTTGGCCGAGCCGGATGAAAAATTCCTGGTTATCCAACGGGCGTTTGACGCCGACCGTCTCGCCACCCTCGGGGTAGGCGAAAATCAGGTCGATGTCGGACGACAGATTCAATTCCACCGCACCGAGCTTGCCCATGCCCAGCACCACCATTTGCTGGGGTTCGCCGCTGCGGCGGCCGGTGGGCACGCCGAATTGCTGGCAATGGCGTGCGTACAACCATTGATAGGCCTGGTCGATACTGGCATCGGCCATGTCGGAGAGATCGCGACAGGTCTGCACCAGATCGGCCTGGCGGGTCAGGTCGCGCCAGATGATCCGCACCTGGTGACGGGTACGCTGACGACGCAAGGCACGGCCGAGCTGGTCATCGGTTTCGGCCGCGTTCGCCGCGGCGGCAATCTGCGCGCACAACTCGCCCGGGCTGAAGCTGCGGTCCAGTTCACCGGACTGCACCAGCTCCAGCAACATCAAAGGGTCACGCACGCTCTGTTCAATGACAAAGTCGCTGGCAGCGGTCACTCGGGCAAATTGAGCCCAACGCTCAGGGGTCCAGGCGGACAGCCCATGATCGTCGTCCAGGGCATCGACTGCGGCACGGAACGACTGCTCGGCGCGGGTGACAAGCGGCATCAGAATGGCGGGCAGTTCGGCAAGCGTAGGCAGGCTCATGGTCTATCCTTGATCGGCGTGTATCGGGCTGCATGTAGTGAATTTTCATAACGCACTACCTGAAGGACTGTCGAACAAAAGTTAGAAATAGCTGAAATTTCTTTATTTTTGGCAGCCAGCATCAAGCTTTCACCTTTTCGGGTTGGCAAATGACCAACCTTAACGATTATTCTCACAACGCAGCCGGGGGCCACAAGCCGCTCATCTGTAGTTTTACTACTCGTATATACATTAGTAAGGCTGAAATGCCGGATGATTTGTAGTAAAACTACACACCGCCGGAACAACCTATCGGCAATCCAAGAATTCATAACGTCTGCCCACAAGGCCAGTCGCTAACTCAGGCAACCGATTCTGGTAGCCTTTCCGCCCTGGAGCAAGCCATGCAAGACCTCGATCCCGTCGAAACCCAGGAATGGCTGGACGCCCTGGAATCGGTTCTCGACAAAGAAGGCGAAGACCGTGCTCACTATCTGATGACCCGTATGGGTGAACTCGCGACCCGCAGCGGTTCGCAGTTGCCTTACGCCATCACCACGCCTTACCGCAACACCATCCCGGTTACCCACGAAGCACGCATGCCTGGCGACCTGTTCATGGAACGCCGCATTCGCTCGCTGGTACGCTGGAACGCGATGGCCATGGTAATGCGTACGAACCTGAAAGATTCTGACCTCGGCGGTCACATCTCCAGCTTCGCTTCCAGTGCGACCCTGTATGACATCGGCTTCAACTACTTCTTCCAGGCCCCGACCGATGAACACGGCGGCGACCTGATCTACTTCCAGGGCCACACCTCGCCAGGCGTTTACGCCCGTGCATTCATGGAAGGCCGCATCACCGAAGAGCAGATGAACAACTTCCGCCAGGAAGTCGACGGTCAGGGCCTGTCGTCCTACCCGCACCCTTGGCTGATGCCTGACTTCTGGCAGTTCCCGACCGTATCCATGGGTCTGGGCCCGATCCAGGCGATCTACCAGGCACGCTTCATGAAGTACCTGGAAGCCCGCGGCTTCATTCCTGCCGGCAAGCAGAAAGTCTGGTGCTTCCTGGGTGACGGCGAGTGCGACGAGCCGGAATCCCTGGGCGCGATCTCGCTGGCTGGCCGCGAGAAGCTCGACAATCTGATCTTCGTCATCAACTGCAACCTGCAGCGCCTCGATGGCCCGGTTCGCGGCAACGGCAAGATCATCCAGGAACTCGAAGGCGTGTTCCGCGGTGCACAGTGGAACGTGACCAAAGTCATCTGGGGCCGTTTCTGGGACCCACTGCTGGCCAAAGACGTCGACGGTATCCTGCAACGTCGCATGGACGAAGTCATCGACGGCGAGTACCAGAACTACAAAGCCAAAGACGGCGCGTTCGTGCGTGAACACTTCTTCAACACGCCAGAACTCAAGGCGATGGTTGAGGACCTGTCCGACGACGAAATCTGGAAACTCAACCGTGGCGGCCACGACCCGTACAAGGTCTACGCGGCGTACCACGAAGCGGTCAACCACAAAGAACAACCAACCGTCATCCTGGCCAAGACCATCAAGGGTTATGGCACCGGTGCCGGCGAAGCGAAAAACACCGCGCACAACACCAAAAAGGTCGATGTCGAAAGCCTGAAGCTGTTCCGCGACCGCTTCGACATTCCGGTCAAGGACGAAGAGCTGGAGAACCTGCCGTTCTTCAAGCCAGAGCCGAACAGCGCCGAAGCCCGCTACCTGAGCGAGCGCCGCACTGCACTGGGCGGCTTCGTGCCACAGCGTCGCGCACAGAGCTTCAGCGTGCCGACTCCGGACCTGGATACCCTCAAGGCTATCCTCGACGGTTCCGGCGACCGTGAAATTTCCACCACCATGGCCTTCGTGCGGATCCTCGCGCAACTGGTCAAGGACAAGGAAATCGGCCCGCGCATCGTCCCTATCATCCCGGACGAAGCCCGTACCTTCGGTATGGAAGGCATGTTCCGTCAGTTGGGCATCTACTCCTCCGTCGGCCAGCT
The DNA here is from genome assembly GCF_004307665.1 of Pseudomonas sp. Sample_16. Lineage (NCBI taxonomy): Bacteria > Pseudomonadati > Pseudomonadota > Gammaproteobacteria > Pseudomonadales > Pseudomonadaceae > Pseudomonas > Pseudomonas sp. Sample_16. The sequence continues at coordinate 115,635 of NZ_RCOB01000052.1, read as the reverse complement.
CTACGAGCCAGTCGATAAAGACCAGGTGATGTTCTACAAGGAAGACAAGAAGGGCCAGATCCTCGAAGAAGGCATCAACGAAGCGGGCGCCATGAGCTCCTTCATCGCTGCCGGTACTTCGTACTCCAGCCACAACCAGCCGATGCTGCCGTTCTACATCTTCTATTCGATGTTTGGCTTCCAGCGTATCGGCGACCTGGCCTGGGCCGCTGGCGACAGCCGTACCCGTGGTTTCCTGATCGGCGGCACCGCCGGCCGTACCACCCTGAACGGTGAAGGCCTGCAACACGAAGACGGTCACAGCCACCTGCTGGCCGCGACCATCCCGAACTGCCGCACCTACGATCCAACCTACGGCTACGAGCTGGCGGTGATCATTCAGGACGGCATGAAGAAGATGACCGAAGAGCAACAGGACGTCTTCTACTACATCACCGTGATGAACGAGTCGTACCAGCAGCCAGCCATGCCGGCCGGTGCCGAAGAAGGCATCAAGAAAGGCATGTACCTGCTCGAGGAAGACACCCGCGAAGCGGCGCACCACGTTCAGCTGATGGGCTCCGGCACCATCCTGCGTGAAGTCCGTGAAGCAGCGAAGATCCTGCGGGAACAGTTCAACGTCGGCGCCGACGTGTGGAGCGTTACCAGCTTCAACGAACTGCGTCGCGACGGCCTGGCCGTCGAGCGCACCAACCGTCTGCACCCGGGCCAGAAGCCTAAGCTGAGCTATGTCGAAGAGTGCCTGAACGGTCGTAAAGGTCCGGTCATTGCCTCTACCGACTACATGAAACTGTTCGCCGAGCAGATCCGTCAGTGGGTACCGTCCAAGGAATTCAAAGTCCTGGGCACCGATGGTTTCGGCCGCAGCGACAGCCGCAAGAAACTGCGTCATTTCTTCGAAGTCGACCGTCATTTCGTGGTGTTGGCAGCCCTGGAAGCACTGGCTGACCGTGGTGACATCGAACCTAAAGTCGTGGCTGAAGCCATTGCCAAGTTCGGTATCAACCCGGAAAAACTCAACCCACTGGACTGCTGAGGAGAGATTCTGTGAGCGAACTCATTCGCGTACCTGACATCGGCAGCGGTGAAGGTGAAGTAATTGAACTGTTTGTGAAGGTCGGCGACCGTATCGAAGCCGACCAGAGCATCCTGACCCTGGAATCGGACAAGGCGAGCATGGAAGTGCCTGCGCCGAAGGCCGGTATCATCAAGAGCCTGAAAGTGAAGCTGGGCGATCGCCTGAAAGAAGGCGACGAGCTGCTGGAGCTGGAAGTCGAAGGCGCCGCGCAAGCGGCTCCTGCGGCTGCCGCGGCGCCTGCTGCAAAAGCTGAAGCCAAACCGGCCGCCGCGCCTGCTGCCGCACCAGCCGCTGCCCCTGCTGCTCCTGCTGCCGCTTCGGTTCAGCAAGTGCACGTGCCGGACATCGGTTCGTCGGGCAAGGCCCAGATCATCGAGATCCAGGTCAAGGTCGGCGACACCGTCGAGGCTGATCAGTCGCTGATCACCCTGGAATCCGACAAGGCCAGCATGGAAATCCCGTCGCCTGCCGCTGGCGTGGTCAAGGCCATCAGCGTCAAGCTCAACGACGAAGTCGGCACTGGCGACCTGATTCTGGACCTGGAAGTGGCGGGTGCTGCGGCGCCGGCCACTGCGCCAGCTCAGGCTGCTGCACCTGCCGCCGCTGCTCCTGCGCCAGCTGCTGCCGCTCCGGCTGCACCGGTAGCCGACAGCGTCCAGGACATCCACGTTCCGGACATCGGTTCGGCAGGCAAGGCGAAGATCATCGAAGTCCTGGTCAAGGCCGGCGACACCGTTGAAGCCGACCAGTCGCTGATCACCCTGGAATCCGACAAGGCCAGCATGGAAATCCCATCGCCTGCCGCTGGCGTGGTGGAAAGCGTTTCCATCAAGCTCGATGACGAAGTCGGTACCGGCGACCTGATTCTCAAGTTGAAAGTCAAAGGCGCAGCTCCAGCTGCTGCCCCGGCTCCAGCTGCCGCTGCTGCTCCGAGCGCTCCGGCTCCAGCCGCTGCTGCTCCGGCTGCCGCTGCCGCTGCCCCTGCTGCTGCCGCTCCGGCCGCTGCGCCTGCCAAGCCGGGCGCGAAAGTTCACGCCGGCCCTGCCGTGCGTCAACTGGCTCGCGAATTCGGTGTCGAGCTGAGCGCTGTCGGCGCCAGCGGTCCGCACGGTCGCATCCTGAAGGAAGACGTACAGGTTTACGTCAAGGCCATGATGCAGAAGGCCAAGGAAGCTCCGGCCGCTGCTGCTGGCGCAACCGGTGGCGCTGGCATTCCGCCGATTCCGGTCGTGGACTTCAGCCGCTTCGGCGAAATCGAAGAAGTGCCGATGACCCGCCTGATGCAGGTCGGCGCTGCCAACCTGCACCGCAGCTGGCTGAACGTGCCGCACGTGACGCAATTCGACTCGGCCGATATCACCGAACTCGAAGCGTTCCGTAACGCCCAGAAAGCCGTAGCAGAGAAGGCCGGCGTCAAGCTGACCATCCTGCCGCTGCTGCTCAAGTCCTGCGCGCACCTGCTCAAGGAACTGCCGGACTTCAACAGCTCGCTGGCGCCAAGCGGCAAAGCGATCATCCGCAAGAAATACGTGAACATCGGCTTCGCCGTCGACACCCCTGATGGCCTGCTGGTACCGGTGATCAAGAACGTCGACCAGAAGAGCCTGCTGCAACTGGCGGCCGAGGCGGCTTCCCTGGCTGAAAAAGCCCGGACCAAGAAGCTCTCGTCGGACGAGATGCAAGGCGCCTGCTTCACCATTTCCAGCCTCGGCCACATTGGCGGCACCGGCTTCACGCCGATCGTCAACGCGCCGGAAGTGGCGATTCTCGGTGTTTCCAAGGCAACCATCCAGCCAGTCTGGGACGGCAAAGCCTTCCAGCCGAAACTGATGCTGCCACTGTCGCTGTCCTACGATCACCGTGTGATCAACGGCGCCGCTGCTGCACGCTTCACCAAGCGTCTGAGCGACTTGCTGGCGGACATCCGCACCATCCTGCTGTAAGACCGGCCGGCCCTCCCTCACGGGAGGGCCAGTCGCGTTCCACGTTTCCGAGCGCCACGCTCGTACCTCAACCCCGCCAATTGGCGGGGCTTTTTTTGCCCGCCGTTTTTTACTCTAAAAGAATCCTTCCTACATTTGTGGCTGACATCGCCCACAACTCAAGTCCGTTTCCGCCCGATATTTTTTGCGATTCAATCACTAGCCTTGGTTATAAGGCTGTTAAAGCAGCCAATAACTTTACCGCTTTGATTAACAGGAAAAACATCGAAAGGACTCGACTATGTTCAAGCCTACTGTCGGCCCTATTATTGGCCACACAACAACTAATGACGCACGAATATTCCTGCGCGGAGAATGGCAGAAAGATGCTTTGGTATTTGCCGGCATTCGTTATAGACGGGCGGGGGAAGAGCGCTGGAATAACGGCTTATTTACCCAACTGATCCCGTCGCGCACATGTCAGATGTCATCGTTCTGCAGGATCTCACTGCCGATACTGAATACGAATACCAGGCTGGATGGTTCAGCCCCATGTGCCCGTTGCACAATCCGCAATCCGTCCAGGAGTTGCCTCTACAGTGGCCGCGGGAGGTTTATCACCTGCGTACGCAAGCCAGCAAGGCAGCCATGCCACGAGCTTATATTGTGGGCTCCTGCCGCTATTTGCGCATGACGGCAGGGCAGCCTTCCGCTCCGCACCTGGGCGACCGGATCTTCGCCGCCATCGCCAAACTTGCACACTGCGCGTCACCACCTATCAATGCTGTATTGATGACGGGCGATCAAGTGTATGTTGACGATCTGAACTTCATAGCGCCGGATCGGGAATACACCGAGATACTTGCCAAGTATCGTTCTGCATTTTCCCAACCTAATATTGCAAAACTGATGTCTGGTATTCCCACTTACATGATTCTTGATGATCATGAAATTGAAGATAACTGGCCAGCCAACAAAAACAGCAATGATGAGTATTTATACAAGAACGCCATGGCAGCTTATGAACTGTATCAAGCCAGTCACAGCCCGGCCGGGGAATTCAATACCCAAGATCAACCAAGTCATTCACCAAGGCGCTACTGGTACCAGTTTGCCAATGGTGATATCGAATGGTTTGTCACCGACAGCAGAACGCGGCGCAATCTGACGGCCAACGACCGGCGCATTCTTGATCGCGAACAGGAACAGGCGCTGTGCGACTGGCTGATTCACAGCCCGGCCCGGGTCAAATTCGTGGTCACCAGTGTGATGTTCTACCCGGACCGCAAACGCTTGGGCGATGACGCCTGGAAAGCCTTTCCCGAGCAACGGTTACGGCTGCTCGAAACGATTCGCACCCACGGCATAAAGAATGTGGTGTTCATTTCCGGCGACGTCCACGGCTCCCTCACCAGCCGCCTGACCCACAGCGAAGACCCGGCTTTCGAGGTCAACACCATCGTTTCGTCACCGCTGTGCAACAGCAAGCTGCTGCCTTATGCCAAGGCTTCGACCTTCATTCTCGATCAACCGTTGGCCCGGACCGCTGCCGGCGACTATCGACACGAATTGACCAGCGACGTGATCAGCCAGGATAACTTCGCGCATCTGATCGTCGATTCGGATCAGATTCATGTGCGTTATCACGATCGGGATGGCCATTTTCTAGAGTCGGTGGCTATTGCGTTGCGTTAAAAGTAAAAAATCGCAGCCTTCGACAGCCCTCCCGTGGGAATGGAATACCCCCTGCAGGAGCCGACGAAGGCTGCAATCTCTGCGCCGAGAACATTACTTTTGGCTTTAATTGCAGAAATCTTCGCGCCTGCCGACACATTCTTATAGCACTTGGCCTTCATCTCTCTTGTCAGTCGGTGTCGCAATGATGCAACCTTGCCGCAGGCAACAGTAAAGAGGGCGAGAGCCCCGGCGCGTTCAGCAAATTCGAAGCGAGTTCCCTCCATGAAAAGCCAACCCGATGCCGCCAGCCGTATGGTGGCCGAGGTAGTGACGCAGTTGCCCGTGCCCTCGCGGCTCGGCATGCTGCGTTTCGAGCGGCTGAATGAACCAAGCTGGGCGCTGCTGTTTCTTGATCCCAATTGCGAACGCCAGTTCGGCCTGCCGGCTGTGGAACTGTGCGCCCTGGTCGGCTCGCCATACGCCAGCCTCATGGAACCAGAGGCGCGCTATCAGCTGCATGACGCGGTTCAACAGCAACTGAGCGAAAGCACCCATTATCTGATCCGCTACACCCTGCACACGGCTTCCGGCTCGCTGAATCTGCTGGAACTGGGTGAAGCCTACAAACAACACAACCGACACCTGTTGCGTGGCTACCTGTTGGTGATCGACGGTTTGTTCGACGACGACCCGTTGCTGCCGGCCCTCGACCTGGAAACCCAGAACTCACGCCTGCAGATCGCCCTTGAGCTCAACCAGCGCGCCCAGCAGGAACAACTGCAGCATCTGGATCGGGTCCGCGCCCAGCAGGACTTGATCCTGCTATTGACCCGCCAGCGCTACAGCAGCAACAACTCCCTGCAGGAAGCTGCCGAACTGATCACCCGCAGCGCCTGCGACATTTACCAGATCGACTGCGCCAGCCTGTGGCACCTCGAAGGCTCGCAGCTGGTGCCGATTTCGGCCTATCACCGCACGACCCAGGAATACCTGCTGCCGGAACCGATCGATGTCAGCGTATTCCCCGACTACCTCGACGCCTTGCATACCGGCCGCGCCATCGACGCCCACAATGCCATGCGCGACCCGCGCACCCGGGAAATGGCCGAGAGCCTGCGCCCGCGGGATGTCAATGCGATGCTCGACGCCAGCATCCGGGTCGACGGTCAGGTGGTCGGCGTACTGTGCCTGGAGCAAACCGGTGTGACCCGCGCCTGGCAGTCGGACGAAATCGCCTTCGCCGGCGAACTGGCGGATCAATTTGCTCAGGTCATCAACAATCACAACCGACGCACCGCCACCAGTGCCCTGCACTTGTTCCAGCGTGCGGTGGAACAAAGCGCCAACGCCTTTTTGCTGGTCAACTGCGACGGCGTGGTCGAATACGTCAACCCGAGCTTCACCGCGATCACCCAGTACAGCACCGAAGAAGTCCACGGCCAGCGCCTGTCGGAACTGCCGGCCCTGGAAAACCTCAGCGAACTGCTGTTCGACGCGCCATCGGCACTGGCCAAGAGCAACAGTTGGCAAGGTGAATTCAAAAGCCGGCGCAAAAACCTGGAACCCTACTGGGGGCAGTTGTCGATCTCCAAGGTTTACGGCGACAACCGCGAGTTGACCCACTACATCGGCATTTACGAAGACATCACCCAGACCAAACTCGCCCAGCAGCGCATCGAACGCCTGGCCTACACCGACAACCTGACCAACCTCGGCAACCGTCCGGCATTCATCCGCAACCTCGACGAGCGCTTCGCCCGGGACAGCGATACACCCATCAGTCTGTTGCTGGTGGACATCGACAACTTCAAGCGGATCAACGACAGCCTGGGCCACCAGACGGGCGACAAACTGCTCATCAGCCTGGCCCGACGCCTGCGCAACAGCCTCAGCCCGAGCGGCAGCCTGGCGCGGTTTGCCAGTAACGAATTTGCGGTGCTGCTGGACAATACCAATCTGGAAACCGGCCAGCAGATCGCCAGCCAATTGCTGACGACCCTCGACAAGCCAATGTTCGTCGACAACCAATTGATCAGCGTGACCGGCTCGGTCGGCCTGGCCTGCGCGCCGCTGCATGGCCGCGACCCGCAAACCCTGATGCGTAACGCCGGGTTGGCGCTGCACAAGGCCAAGGCCAACGGCAAACATCAGGTGCAAGTGTTCACCGAAGCCTTGAACGCCGAGGCCAGTTACAAGTTGTTCGTCGAAAACAACCTGCGCCGCGCCCTGACCCAGAACGAGCTGGACGTGTTCTACCAGCCCAAGCTTTGCCTGCGCAGCGGTCGACTGCTGGGCATGGAAGCGCTGCTGCGCTGGGACCATCCGGAAAAGGGCATGATCCGCCCGGACCAGTTCATCAGCGTCGCCGAAGAAACCGGCCTGATCATCCCGATCGGCAAATGGATCGCCCGCCAGGCCTGCCGCATGAGCAAGGCACTGACCGCTGCAGGGCTGGGTAATCTGCAGGTGGCGATCAACCTGTCACCCAAACAGTTCTCCGACCCGGACCTGGTGGCCTCCATCGCCAACATTCTCAAGGAAGAAGCATTGCCGGCGCACCTGCTGGAGCTGGAATTGACCGAAGGCCTGCTGCTGGAAGCCACCGAAGACACCCACTTGCAGCTCGACCAGCTCAAACGCCTGGGCCTGACGCTGGCAATGGACGACTTCGGCACCGGTTACTCGTCGCTCAGTTACTTGAAAAAATTCCCGATCGACATCATCAAGATCGATCGAAGCTTCATCCACGAAATCCCGGACAACCAGGACGACATGGAAATCACTTCCGCGGTGATCGCCATGGCGCACAACCTCAAGCTCAAGGTCGTGGCTGAAGGTATCGAGACGGCTGCGCAGCTGGCTTTCCTGCGTCGCCACCGCTGTGACGTCGGCCAGGGCTACCTGTTCGACCAGCCGATCCCCGGCGCCGAGCTGATCGAGAAGCTCAAACGCTACCCGCGCGGCCCAATCGCCTGACAGCGGGCCAACACTCGGGCAAACTGCACTTCTAAATATTCCAACGACTGAGGGGACTGATAATGGTTCTGCGCTCGGAAATTCTGGTGAACAAAAACGTGCTCCCTACCAAAGAACAAGCTCTGCCTGGCCGCGAAACCCCGATCAAGGTTCCGGACGAACACTTCGTCAACAAAAACCCGTTGCTGGGTCCGTTCCCCGGCAATGTCGAATTCGCCATCTTCGGCCTCGGCTGTTTCTGGGGCGCAGAGCGGCGTTTCTGGCAGCGTGAAGGCGTGTACAGCACAGCCGTGGGGTATGCCGGCGGCTACACGCCGAACCCGACCTATGAAGAAGTCTGCTCGGGGCTGACCGGCCACACCGAAGTGGTACTGGTGGTGTACGAACCCGAGAAAGTCAGCTATGAAGAGCTGCTGAAGATGTTCTGGGAATTGCACAACCCGACTCAGGGCATGCGCCAGGGCAACGACATCGGCACTCAGTACCGTTCGGTGATCTACGCCACCAAACCGGAACAACTGGAAGCGGCGAAAAAAAGCGCGCAAGTGTTCCAGGTCGAACTGACCAAGGCCGGCAAAGGCATCATCACCACTGAAATCGACGAAGCCCCGACGTTCTATTACGCCGAGGCGTATCACCAACAGTATCTGGCGAAGAATCCGGAAGGCTATTGCGGGATTGGCGGTACTGGCGTGACTTGCCCGATCTGATTCAGCACAACCTCTGTACCCGATCGTTCCCACGCTCTGCGTGGGAATGCAGCCCGGAACGCTCCGCGGCCCAAAAGCGTGACGCAGAGCGTCACATGAGGCATTCCCACGCAGAGCGTGGGAACGATCATCGCCTCATTCGGCAATCAACCAATCCATCTGCCACCCACCCTGGGTCTGCCCCAGCTTCTGGGACAACCATGGCAGCAGTTCACGCAGTTCCTCTTCCAGCCCCCACGGCGGATTGGCGATTGCCAGACCGGAACCGTTCAGGCTGTTGGGCGTGTCCAGCGGATGCACCAGCAACTCCACGCGCAACAATTTCGGCGCGCCGGTGCCGGCCAGGTCCTGATAGAAACGGCGCAGTGCGCGCTGATCCTTCACCGGATACCAGATGGCCGCCACGGTTTGCCGCATACGGCCAATCGCCTCTTTCAACGAAGCCGCGCAACGCTGCATTTCATCGAGCTTTTCGAACGGCGGATCGATCAACATCACCGCACGCTTCTCTGGCACCGGCAGCAAGGCGCGCGACACATGCCAACCTTCGCCCAAGTGCACCTTCACGCGACGATCGCCCGCCATGTTGTCCTTGAGCAACAAGCCGTCTTGCGGGTGCTTTTCGTTGAGCAACACGCGATCCTGCTTACGCGTCAGACGTCGCGCCAATTCCGGCGAACCGGGGTAATAGCGCAACTGGCCATCCGGGTTCATCTCATGCAGCACCTGCATGTAGTCAGCGGTCAGGATCGGCGGATCCGGCTGATCCCACAAACGCGCAATGCCCTCCAGGTACTCACCGGTACGACTGGCCTGATCACCCTGAAGGTCATACAGACCGATGCCGGCGTGGGTATCGAGATAGGCAAACGGCTGTTCCTTGCGCGACATCAGGGCGATGAGGCGGGTCAAGGTCAGGTGTTTGAACACATCGGCGTGATTGCCGGCATGGAAGGCGTGACGATAATTCATGGTTGCTCCTGCGAAGGCCGGCAAGTTTACCTTTTACCGGCCTGCAAGTCAGGGTTCACGGCTGAGTGGCCGGCTGTATCGAAGACTGGCGTCAGCTCGACGCCTCCAGCAAATACTCCACCCAATCAGCTTTCGACGCAGCTGCCACGTCAGTTTCCGCAAGGAAATGCGCAGCCTTGCTGCGCAAGACGCGCTCCGAAAACACCTCGAAAATACCCGGCTGCTCTTCACTCAACCATTGCAACAAGTTGTTGATCCGGGTGGTAGCGTCATCCGCAGCCAGTTGTTGCAACAGCGCATCTGGCACCTTCCACCAGGGGAAGACCTTCGATGTTTTCTGCGCATTGCCATCTATCTCGACAGCGTGCCCGTTAATCCAACATCGGCCGATGACCGGCAGGAGTTCATAAGGATTGACCTCTGTACTGTGCAGGATCGGTATCAGAAAACGCCCATCCCAGAAGCGGAAAAACACCGCATTGTCATTGGGCAACAGAACCTGTGTGAGACTGCGCAGGTGTTCGGCGAGCACCTCTTGGCTCGCAGAAGAAACCGCCAGCCACCCCCAATCGCGAGACCTTGTGGTCGCCACCCACTGCACAAACTCACTGTCCACCGCGACATGTGCGACGTAGGGCATCACTGCTTCCCACTCGGCATAAGCGGTATCGGCCCAGATCGGGGTCGCCTTGCTGATGGGCATCGATCGTCGCCAGGCTTCGAGTGGTTTGGCGGCACTGGCGTTACTGAAGATCGCGAACAACTGCTGCGACACTTGCAGCGGCTGGCGTTCGAGCCAGTCGTGGGGCAATAGAAAATCAGGCGGCACACACACCTTCCTTGCAGCGTTCGCACTCTTCGCAAAATGGCGAAGCACTTTGCATACTCAGCCTCTGCGCCATGCTTAGCGCTACACCTTGCACAGCCACGCTTGATACACCGGGAGCCGACATCGGCGCCCCACCGACTTCGATCGGCACACTGCTGAAAATTCCCGCAGGACCGATATTGATCCAGTGGCCACCGGCCTGAATCGTGGCGTTGGTGCCGCCATCAATCACGACCTGGCTAACGGCATTGAGCTGAAACTGCCCGCTCGCCGTGACGGTCTGGCTGCCGACGCGGATGTGCCGGTCACCGGTGACCTGCAGGTATTCGTTTTGCCCGACCTGCACGTGCATGTCATGCAGCACCTGCTGGTTCCAGTTTCGCTGGGCGCGCAAGTGGATTTCCTCGGCCCCTTTGCGATCCTCGATGCGCAATTCGTTGTAGCCCCCGCCACCGGGACTGCTGCGCGAGCGGAAAATACTGCGAGTCTTGTCTGCCGGCAGATCCAGCGGCACCGGGTTCATCGCATTGGGCAGGCAACCCATCACCAGCGGCTTGTCCGCATCGCCATCTACGAACCCCACCAGGACTTCCATGCCGACACGCGGGATCAACACACTGCCGTAGCTGTCGTGCGCCCAACCGCTGGCCACCCGCAGCCAGCAACTGGAATGTTCTTCCAACTGACCGAAGCGGTCCCACATCAACCGGACCTTGACCCTGCCGAATTCGTCGCAATGAATTTCACTGTCTTTCGGCCCACTCACCACAGCGGCTTGATACCCGGCCACCTGAGGCTTGGCGCGCATTCGCGGGCGGAAAAAAGCGTCCCACGGCGTTGCCAGGAAGGTATTGCGATAACCTTGAAAACTGTCCGTGCTGCCCGCCGACTCTTCCAGTACTTGTGGCTGACAGCCATGGTGTTCGATTTCAGTCAGCAGCCACAGGTTGTTCCACTCCTGCTGCGGGTGCTCGTCGAGTTGCAGGAAATGCCCACTGATCAACGCAGCTTGATCACTCTTGCCTTGCGCCTGACGGTAATCCGCGCGATGGCTCTGCAATGCCCGCTGAGCCAGCCGCCCGCCGATTTCCCGATCATTGAACTGCCCCGGAAAACGGTAATCCTCAAGCAGCGGCAACTGCTCACTGTCGGAACGACTTTGCAGTTCCAGGCGTGGTTGATGGAAGTCGTAGTCGCGGCGCGTCACCACGGTGGGTCGGGTTTCCAGACGAACATTGAACCGCTTGATGACAGCTTCATTCACCGCCATGCCACTGCCCGGCCGGTAAGGTATCGGTGCAGGCAAGCGTGGAAAAACTGTCTGGTCATCGCCAAACACCAACAGGTGACCGTCGCAACTGTGTTTGAAATGGTAGTGGATACCCAGTTCGGCACACAGCCGCTGGATGAACGCCAGATCGCTTTCCGCGTATTGCACGCAGTACTCGCGCTCGGGATAGGCGCCACTGAGCTGAAAAGCAAAGGCATCGCCGAGGATGCCGTGGTCCTTGAAGATTTGAGTGATGATCGCCGGCACAGTTTGGTGCTGAAAGATTCGCTGGTTGATCCGATGATCGAGGTAGGCCAGACGCGGTACAAGGCTGATCTCGTAGCGCGTCAGACGTTTACCGGAATCGCCCTGGCCCACCCGATAAATCTGACCATGAACACCGGCGCCTTGCGCATCGAAACCCAGAAACGCCTGACGATGCAGAAGGTTTTCGAGATCGATGTCCGGCCGCTCGCTGACCAGCTCCACGTCAAAACGGTATGGCTGGCTGATGGCCTCCTTACCGGTGAACTCAAGTACCTTGAGTTCACTCTGGACACCGTCGACGGTCAACGTGAAGCGCGGTTGATTGGCAGAAGCGAACATCCGATGTGTCTCGGCAGAATGACAGCGGGCGATTCTGCATGAGCATCAAGCCTCCCTGATCAAGAAACAGGAAAATCAGATTTGCCCTACCGCTTCTGAAGCATCGCCCCTCAAAAAACGCTTCATTCGACTACAGACAACCCCGAGAACACCGCGCCCCTTGCAGGAGCCGAGCTTGCTCGCGATGGCGGTCTGGATGCCAACATATGTGTTGAACGTGCTGACGCCAGCGCGAGCAAGCTCAGCACCTACAGAAAACCTAGAAAGTGCAGGCAAAAAAACGGCCCGCCTCCAAAGGAAGCGGGCCGTTTTCGTTCAAGCCATTGGCGCAGAGCTTTCGCTCGTGCCGATTACTTGTTCAGGCGGAAATCACTTTCGGCAGCAGCGAAACGCTGCAGCATGCCGGCAGTCGGCGCGCCCATTTTGCTGACGAAGTAAATCGCCAGGCTGGCGAAGATGAAACCAGGGATGATTTCGTACAGGCCCAGCAACTCGAAATGCTTCCACACGATCACGGTGATTGCGCCAACCAGGATACCGGCCAGTGCGCCGTTGCGGGTCATGTCTTTCCAGATCACGGAAATCAGCACGACCGGACCGAAAGCGGCACCGAAACCGGCCCAGGCGTAGCTCACCAGACCCAATACACGGTTTTCCGGGTTGGCAGCCAATGCGATGGCAACCAGGGCAACCAGCAACACCATGGCGCGACCGACCCATACCAGTTCGACCTGGGAAGCCGACTTGCGCAGGAAGGTTTTGTAGAAGTCTTCGGTCAAGGCGCTCGAGCACACCAGCAGCTGGCAGCTCAGGGTGCTCATGACAGCGGCCAGAATGGCCGACAGCAGCACGCCGGCAATCCATGGGTTGAACAGGATCTTGGCCAGTTCGATGAACACACGCTCGTGGTTTTCAGTCACCGGACCGGCCACCTCAGGGTGCGCCGAGAAGTACGCGATACCGAAGAAGCCGACGGCCACGGTGCCGCCCAGGCACAGGATCATCCAGGTCATGGAAATGCGACGGGCGTTGGCGATCGACTTGACCGAATCCGCTGCCATGAAACGCGCCAGGATGTGCGGCTGACCGAAGTAGCCCAGACCCCAACCCATCAGCGAGATGATGCCGATGAAGGTGGTGTTTTTCAGCATGTCGAAGTTGCTTGGATCTTGCGCTTCGATAGCCAGGAACGTGGTATCCACGCCACCGGTGGCCAGCAGCACGATGATCGGCGTCAGCAACAGGGCGAAGATCATCAGGGTGGCTTGTACGGTGTCAGTCCAGCTCACCGCCAGGAAACCGCCGACGAAGGTGTAGGCAATCGTCGCCGCAGCGCCGGCCCACAGCGCTGTCTCGTAGGACATGCCGAAGGTGCTCTCGAACAGACGGGCGCCAGCCACGATGCCGGAAGCGCAGTAGATGGTGAAGAACACCAGGATCACGACGGCGGAGATGATCCGCAGCAAGCCGCTTTTGTCTTCAAAACGGCTGGAGAAGTAATCCGGCAGAGTCAGGGCATCACCGTTGTGCTCGGTCTGCACGCGCAGGCGACCGGCAACGAACAGCCAGTTCAAGTAAGCACCGACGATCAGGCCGATGGCGATCCAGCTTTCGGACAGACCGGACATGTAGATGGCGCCCGGCAGGCCCATCAACAACCAGCCGCTCATGTCGGAAGCACCGGCGGACAGTGCCGTCACGACGCTGCCCAGGCTACGGCCGCCCAGAATGTAGTCAGAAAGGTTATTGGTGGAGCGATAGGCCATGAAGCCGATCAGCACCATTGCTGCGATGTAGATCACGAACGTGATCAGGGTTGGATTGCTTACGCTCATTTAAGTGACGCCCTGGCTTTGTTTTTATGTAGCGGCGGCTGGTGAACCGCTCGCAAACGGTGACGTTTGACAGACGATTCGGGATCCCGCGCATTTATGACTGATGTTTCCCCAGGAAAGCCATCAGCCGGTGCACCGGCCTCTTCGACGGTTGCACCTTGGGGCGCGAATGCTATTCAACAAAGCAAATAAGGTGCAACCCATTTCTGGAGAATAAGTTGCACCTAGTCGGAAAAATCTTGTTATGCGCTGTTTTTGCTCCTTTTCGGAGCAAAGATCGCCAGCGATCCATCAAAAAAGCCCCAAGGAAATGCAGCACGGTCGTACCAGAATTTATTTCCTGACGAGCTGCGTATTAATCCGACAAAAAAAGGGTTGCACCCGGTTGCACCTCAGGAGTCGCACGGCTAATCTTGCCGCCAGCTGATGCCACGCGGTCGTGGCAAACATGAGGATAAAAACATGGCTACCACCACCCTTGGCGTCAAACTTGACGACCCAACCCGCGAACGCCTGAAGGCTGCCGCGACCTCGATTGATCGCACGCCACACTGGCTGATCAAGCAGGCAATTTTCAATTACCTGGAGAAACTCGAGGGTGGTGCAACCCTGACCGAGCTGAACGGTTCGACCAAGGATTCCGACGATGCCGTCGATGCGCCTCTGGATCACGCCCACCAGTGCTTCCTTGAATTCGCCGAAAGCATCCTGCCGCAATCGGTACTGCGCGCATCGATCACCGCCGCTTACCGTCGCCCGGAGCCGGAAGTGGTGCCGATGCTGATCGAACAGGCACGCCTGCCGGCGCCGATGGCCGAAGCCACCAACAAACTGGCCGCCTCCATTGCGGAAAAACTGCGCAACCAGAAGAGCGCTGGCGGCCGTGCCGGCATCGTGCAGGGCCTGTTGCAGGAATTTTCCCTGTCGTCCCAGGAAGGCGTGGCGCTGATGTGCCTGGCCGAAGCGCTGCTGCGCATCCCGGACAAAGGCACTCGCGACGCGCTGATCCGCGACAAGATCAGCACCGGCAACTGGCAACCGCACCTGGGCAACAGCCCGTCGCTGTTCGTCAACGCCGCTACCTGGGGCCTGCTGCTGACCGGCAAACTGGTGTCCACGCACAACGAAGCGGGTTTGACTTCGTCCCTGAGCCGCATCATCGGCAAGAGCGGCGAGCCGATGATCCGCAAGGGCGTCGACATGGCCATGCGCCTGATGGGCGAGCAGTTCGTCACCGGTGAAACCATCGCCGAAGCCCTGGCCAACGCCAGCAAGTTCGAAGCCAAGGGCTTCCGCTATTCCTACGACATGCTGGGTGAAGCCGCACTCACCGAGCATGACGCCCAGAAATACCTGGCCTCGTACGAACAAGCCATCCATTCGATCGGCAAAGCGTCCCACGGCCGTGGGATTTATGAAGGCCCGGGCATTTCCATCAAACTGTCCGCACTGCACCCGCGCTACAGCCGTGCGCAGTACGAGCGCGTGATGGATGAGCTGTACCCGCGCCTGCTGTCGCTGACCCTGCTGGCCAAGCAATACGACATCGGCCTGAACATCGACGCCGAAGAAGCCGACCGCCTCGAGCTGTCGCTGGATCTGCTCGAGCGCCTGTGCTTCGAGCCGCAGCTGACTGGCTGGAACGGCATCGGTTTCGTGATCCAGGCTTACCAGAAGCGTTGCCCTTATGTAATCGACTACGTGATCGACCTGGCTCGCCGCAGCCGTCATCGCCTGATGATCCGTCTGGTGAAAGGCGCGTACTGGGACAGCGAAATCAAGCGCGCCCAGGTCGAAGGCCTGGAAGGCTATCCGGTCTACACCCGCAAGGTGTACACCGACGTTTCCTACATCGCTTGTGCACGCAAACTGCTGTCGGTGCCAGAAGTCATCTACCCGCAGTTCGCCACGCACAACGCCCACACCTTGTCGGCCATTTATCACATCGCCGGTCAGAACTATTACCCGGGCCAGTACGAATTCCAGTGCCTGCACGGCATGGGCGAACCACTGTACGAACAAGTTGTAGGCAAAGTTTCCGAAGGCAAGCTGAACCGTCCTTGCCGCGTGTACGCTCCGGTCGGCACCCACGAAACCCTGTTGGCGTACCTGGTTCGTCGTCTGCTGGAAAACGGCGCGAACACTTCGTTCGTCAACCGTATTGCCGATCAGTCGATCTCCATTCAGGAACTGGTGGCCGATCCGGTGGCCAGCATCGAGCAAATGGCGACCGTGGAAGGTGGTTTCGGCCTGCCGCACCCGCGCATTCCATTGCCGCGTGACCTGTATGGCGCCGAGCGCGCCAACTCCGCCGGCATCGACATGGCCAACGAACATCGCCTGGCCTCGCTGTCCTGCGCCCTGCTCGCCACCGCGCACAACCACTGGAAAGCCGCGCCGATGCTCGGTTGCGCTTCCAGCAACGAAGCGCTGGCGCCGGTGCTGAACCCGTCCGATTTGCGTGACGTGGTTGGCCATGTTCAGGAAGCCACTGTCGAAGACGTCGACAACGCCATCCAGTGCGCCCTCAACGCCGCACCGATCTGGCAGGCCACCCCGCCCGCCGAACGCGCCGCGATCCTGGAACGTGCCGCCGACCTGATGGAAGCCGAGATCCAGCCGCTGATGGGCCTGTTGGCTCGCGAAGCCGGCAAGACTTTCGCCAACGCCATCGCCGAAGTGCGCGAAGCCGTGGACTTCCTGCGCTACTACGCGGTGCAGGCGCGCAACGATTTCAGCAATGACGCCCACCGCCCATTGGGTCCGGTGGTATGCATCAGTCCGTGGAACTTCCCGCTGGCGATTTTCAGCGGTCAGGTGGCTGCTGCCCTGGCTGCCGGTAACCCGGTACTGGCCAAGCCTGCCGAACAGACTCCGCTGGTAGCGGCTCAGGCCGTGCGCCTGCTGCTCGAAGCCGGCATCCCGGAAGGCGTGCTGCAACTGCTGCCGGGCCGTGGCGAAACCGTCGGTGCCGGTCTGGTGGGTGACGATCGCGTCAAAGGCGTGATGTTCACCGGTTCGACCGAAGTCGCTCGTCTGTTGCAACGCAACATCGCCGGTCGCCTGGACAGCCAGGGCCGTCCGATCCCGCTGATCGCCGAAACCGGCGGCCAGAACGCAATGATCGTCGACTCTTCGGCCCTCACCGAACAAGTGGTGATCGACGTGGTTTCGTCGGCCTTCGACAGCGCCGGCCAGCGTTGCTCGGCCCTGCGCGTCCTGTGCCTGCAGGAAGATTCCGCCGACCGCGTCATCGAAATGCTCAAGGGTGCCATGGCTGAAAGTCGTCTCGGCAATCCCGAGCGCCTGTCCGTGGACATCGGCCCGGTGATCGACGCCGAAGCCAAGGCTGGCATCGAGAAGCATATCCAGGCCATGCGCGACAAAGGACGCAGCGTGTACCAGGTGGCCATCGCCGACGCCGAAGAAGTCAAACGCGGCACCTTCGTGATGCCGACATTGATCGAACTGGAAAGCTTCGACGAACTGCAACGGGAGATCTTCGGCCCGGTGCTGCACGTGGTTCGCTACAAGCGCAAGGACATCGACCAACTGATCGGACAGATCAACGCTTCCGGCTATGGCCTGACCTTGGGTGTACACACCCGCATCGACGAGACCATCGCCAAGGTGATCGATAACGTCAATGCCGGTAACGTCTACGTAAACCGCAACATCGTCGGTGCCGTGGTCGGTGTACAACCGTTTGGTGGCGAAGGTTTGTCGGGGACTGGCCCGAAAGCCGGCGGCCCGCTGTACCTGTACCGTCTGCTGTCGACGCGTCCTACCGATGCGATCGAACAATCCTTCGCTCGCGGTGACGCTCTCGCCGCACCGGATGTACGACTGCGTGAAGCCATGAGCAAGCCGCTGACCGCCCTGAAAGCCTGGGCCGACAGCAACAAATTCGCTGACCTGAGCACCCTGTGCGTGCAGTTCGCCGCGCAATCGCAAAGCGGTATCACCCGCGTACTGGCAGGCCCGACCGGCGAGCGCAACAGCTATGCGATTCTGCCGCGTGAGCACGTGCTGTGCCTGGCGGAAGTCGAAGGCGACCTGTTGACTCAACTGGCAGCGGTATTGGCTGTCGGCGGTTCGGCGGTATGGCCGGAAGCCGAGTTGACCAAGGCATTGTTCGCACGCCTGCCGAAGGACATTCAGGCACGCATCAAAGTGGTGTCCGACTGGAACAAGGACGAGGTGGTGTTTGACGCGGTTCTGCACCACGGTCATTCCGATCAGTTGCGCGCGGTCTGCCAGCAAGTGGCCAAGCGTGCCGGTGCGATCGTTGGCGTGCAGGGTCTGTCGCAAGGCGAGTCCAACATTGCGCTGGAGCGTCTGGTGATCGAGCGGGCGCTGAGCGTCAACACCGCGGCGGCAGGTGGTAATGCCAGCTTGATGACCATCGGTTAAACCTCTGCACCAAGATTGTGTGATCGTTCCCACGCTCTGCGTGGGAATGCCTCCTGTGACGCTCTGCGTCACGTCGTTTGGGGACGCGGAGCGTCCTGGGCTGCATTCCCACGCGGAGCGTGGGAACGATCAAGTCGGTGCTCGGCTCCAACATCACCGCTATCAATCATCCTGTTCAGCCTCAATTCGCACGCCTAGACTCGGCCCATCCCAATAAAAGGTAGGCCGCCATGTCCGAGACGTTGCTCAGTTCCCGCAATCTGGCTTTCGAGCTGTACGAAGTCCTCGATGCCGAGGGCCTGACCCAGCGTGAGCGTTTCGCCGAGCACAATCGCGAAACCTTCGATGCCGCCATCGGCACTGCCAGAAGCATCGCCGAAAAGTTCTTCGCCCCGCACAACCGAAAGGGTGACGAGAACGAGCCGCGCTACGAGGACGGTCAGGCGATTCTGATTCCGGAAGTGAAACCGGCGGTGGATGCGTTCCTTGAAGCAGGCTTCCTCAATGCCGCGCGCAGTTTCGACGCCGGCGGCATGCAACTTCCTACACTGCTGTCCCAGGCGTGCTTCGCGCATTTTCAGTCAGCGAACGCAGCGTCGACTTCGTATCCATTCCTGACCATGGGCGCAGCGAACCTGATCGAAAGCTTCGGCACCGAAGAGCAGAAACGCCGTTTTCTGCAACCGATGATCGACGGCCGTTTCTTCGGCACCATGGCCCTGACTGAACCCCATGCAGGCTCATCGTTGTCGGATATTCGCACGCGCGCCGAGCCTGCGTCTGACGGCACCTATCGACTCAAGGGCAATAAAATCTTCATTTCCGGTGGCGACCATCCGCTGTCGGAAAACATCGTGCACATGGTACTGGCCAAGCTGCCGGACGCACCGGCCGGGGTGAAGGGGATCTCCCTGTTTATCGTGCCGAAATTCCTGGTCAACGATGACGGCAGCCTGGGCAAGCGTAATGACGTGCTGCTGGCCGGGTTGTTCCACAAGATGGGCTGGCGCGGCACTACTTCTACCGCACTGAACTTCGGTGACAACGGTGAGTGCGTCGGCTATCTGGTGGGCAAGCCGCACCATGGCTTGAGCTATATGTTCCAGATGATGAACGAAGCGCGCATCGGTGTCGGCATGGGCGCAGTGATGCTTGGCTATGCCGGCTATCTGTATTCGCTGGAATACGCCCGCGAACGTCCGCAAGGACGGGTGCCGGATAGCAAAGACCCCAATACCGCCCCTGTGGCGATCATTCAACATGCCGACGTGAAGCGCATGTTGTTGACGCAAAAAGCCTACGTCGAAGGTTCGTTCGACCTTGGCCTGTACGCGGCACGGCTGTTCGATGACACCACGACTCTCGAGACGGAAGAGGCGCGCAAGCAGGCCCATGAACTGTTGGATCTGCTGACCCCCATCGTCAAATCCTGGCCGTCGGAGTTTTGCCTGAAGGCCAACGAACTGGCGATCCAGATCCTCGGCGGCCACGGCTACACCCGCGAATACCCGGTGGAGCAGTATTACCGCGACAACCGCCTGAACCCGATTCACGAAGGCACCCACGGCATTCAATCCCTGGACTTGCTCGGCCGTAAACTGGCGCAGAATGGCGGCGCGGGGCTCAAGCAACTGATCCGCTTGATCGCCGACACCGCCGAGCGTGCACAGGCGTTTGATTCGCTGACTGCGTTGCGTGAACCACTGGAGAAACTGGTGGCGCGCCTGCAAACCGTAACCATCGGCCTGCTGACCGACCTGGCCCAAGGCAAGGTCAACAGCAGCCTGGCGAATTCGGCGCTGTACCTGAAGGTGTTCGGGCACACGGTGATTGGCTGGCGCTGGCTGGAACAGGCGATTCGCGCCGAAGAAGGCCTGGCCAAGGGCAATGCGGCGGATGTGAGCTTCTATAAAGGCAAGTTGCAGGCGGCGCGGTACTTCCTGACGTGGGAGGTACCGGGTTGTCACCATGAACTGGCGATTCTTGAAGCGCGGGATGATGTCTGCCTGGGCATGCAGGATGAGTGGTTCTGAAGCAAGTCTTGGGTTGTAGCTGCAATCCAATCGCTGGCAAGCCAGCTCCCACAGGTATCTCTCTTGATCACAAATCTTGTGCTCAACACAAAACCCTGTGGGAGCGGGCTTGCCCGCGATGAGGCCCGCACCGCCAACCATCAACTCAACTTGAACCCACCCATCTGCCGCGCCAGATCGTCCGCCAGACGTTGCAATGTCTGACAATCCTCACGACAAGCCCTGACCTCCCCCGCCGTCGCCCGGGCCAGATCGGAAATGCCCTGCACGTTACGGTTGATCTCTTCGGTCACTGCCGACTGCTCTTCAGTCGCCGTTGCCACCTGATGATTCATGTCGCTGATGCGCTCGACCTGCCCGGTAATCGCGGTCAACGACGCCCCGGTGCGCTGACTGGATTCGACACCGGTGCCAGTCGCCGCTTGCCCGGAATGCATCGACGACACCGCATTTTCCGCACCCTGCTTGAGACTGCCGATCATTTGTTGAATCTCATCGGTGGACGATTGTGTACGCCGTGCCAGTGTGCGCACTTCATCGGCGACCACCGCAAACCCGCGCCCCATATCGCCTGCACGTGCGGCTTCGATGGCAGCGTTGAGCGCCAGCAGGTTGGTTTGCTCGGAGATCCCGCGAATCACTGCCAACACCTGATCGATTGACGCCACCTGATGAGCCAGCGCCCCGACCGCCGTGGCGGCAACGCCGATTTCGTCGGACATGCTTTCAATGTGCCGGATCGATCCGCCGACCACTTCCCGTGCCTGCATTGCTTCATCCCGGGCGTTTTGCGAAGCGACTGCCGCGTTACCGGCGTTCTGCGCGATCTCTTGCACGGTCAGGCCCATCTCATGGACCGCAGTAGCGACCATGTCGGTCATTTCCTGTTGTCGGCCCGAGCGTTCGGCGGTGTTTTCCACCACCCGCGCCACTTGCCCGACAGCCGTACGCAAGCGCTCGCTGGTGGTGAGTACTTCGCCGATCATGTCGCGCTGGCTGTCGAGAAACCGATTGAACCCTCGCGCCAGATCGCCCAGCTCATCGGCGCGGCTGGAATCCAGCCGATGGGTCAAATCGCCACCACCGCTACCGATGGCCACCAACGCCGCTGTTACCTGGCGGATCGGTCGGACCAATCCACGGGCCAGCAACACCACCAGCAACAGGCATATCACCGCCACTGCCAGGCCGATGCCGCTGCTCATCCACATGGCGCGACGGGCTTCAGCGTAAATCTGCGACTGCGGCACTTCGGCCACCAGGGTCCAGCCGAGATCGCGCAAAGGCAGGCTTAATGCGAGGAAGTCTTCACCGTCCCGCTGGAAGCTATTACTCGTGGCAGTTTTTTGACCCAGAGACGCGCCCGCCGCCGCCGCGCCAATTTGCTCTGCCAGGGTACGTTTACCACTCAATTGCGCTTGGGGATGAACCTGGATCAATCCGTCGGAACGGACGAGATAGACCTTGCCACGCTCTCCGAAACTGAAGTTGTGAATCAGCTCGGAGAGCTCCTTCATGCTCAGGCCCAGCCCGGCAACGCCCACGACTTTGCCGGCTTTCTCGACTTTAAGGTCGATGAAAAGCGCCAATTCTCCGCTGGCGGTGTCATTGTCGATGTTGAGGGTGCGCGGCTGGTCGCTATCGAGAAACGCATAGAACCACGCGTCTTTGGGGTTGGTGCGGCTGAGGGTCCGGTCCAGGCCTTTTTCATTGAAGTAGTGGTTGGACGCGGTGCCGACAATCAGCGCGGTAAAGGCCTTGTGTTCGGCGCGGATGCCTTCGAGGTAAGTGGTGAACGTAGCGGCCTGGGCACTGTTTTCACCCTCGGCCAGCCAATCGCGCACCATGCTGTTGCTGGCGATGTCCTTGGCGGCGGTGAGCGGCTGAACGAGGATACGCTCGATGTCGTTGCGCATCGCTTCGATGCTCGACGGCAGCGCTTGTTCGACCAGATAACGCTGGGCGAGGCGATTGACCACAAGGGTATAAATGCCAACCACGATCAGAATACTGACGAGCAGGGCGGTGCCCATGCTCAAGATCAACTGCCATTGAATACTGCGTCGCCAGAACTGCATGGAGCACCCCCAAAGAATAAGAGGCTGAAACACTGCAACAGCCGTGCCGATTGTATACAACGCAAACGACAATTTATTCTTTGGTTGTGCGCAAAGCCGATCAGGCCTGATTGATCGTCTTGGAGATCACTTCAACCGTGGCGTTGACTTGCTCTTGGTAACGGTCGAGTTCGAGCTTGTGTTGCTTCTGCATTTCGATCTGTTGCGAGCACAGATTCATCGCGGCCAGTACCAGCAATCGGTCTCCGATCAGCGTCGGGTACTTCTTTTTGGTGTCGGCCAGGGCAGCCTTCAACATTAATGCAGCGTCCAGCAGGGTCTGCTCTTCCCCGGCCGGGGCCTTGATCGAATAGTCCTCACCCAGGATCGAGACGACTTTCACACCCGGGCCGTAACTCATGCGCTGACTGGGCCAGCGCTCACACGCTCAACCAGGGCTTGAATGCGCGCGGCGGTGGCGCCTTGTTTCTCTTCCTGTTCCATCAGGCTCAGTTGCAGGCTTTCGTTTTCATCCTTGGCCTGGGCCAGTTCGGCGCTCAGGGCTTGGTTGGTGCCTAGCAGGGTCTGGTTCTGTTGCACCAGGTCGCTGACCAGCTGTTCCAATTGGCTTAGGGATGCTTCCAACATTTTGATTTTCCAGGCATTTTCAAAGGGCGCGTACGATAAAGAAAAGTCACTGTGGAAGCCAGGGTTATACGGGCCCAAGGCCCTGATTTTCCTGACGACCGACCTTTCTCGCGAACTGTAGAGACTGTGATCGGCCGATCTGGTTCCTGCACTTCGTCGCCATGACGTTTGTGCGGCAAAACCGCGCAGGGACTCAAGACTTCAGGCGCATGACCGATAAGTCATCCATACGTCAGCCTCGGCACCCTCTGGTGCGCTCTCTTCGGTAAACACCATGTCCCTTCGAAATATGAATATCGCGCCGCGAGCGTTCCTCGGTTTTGCCCTGATTGGCGGTTTGATGATGCTGTTGGGCGTGTTCGCCCTGAACCAGATGAGCAAGATCCGCGACGCCGCCGAGAACATCACCGTCAGCAGCGTGCCCAGCATCAAGAGCCTCGACGAGTTCACCCAGCTGACCCTGCGTTTGCGCGTGTTGTCCTACCGTTTGCTGGTCAACCGTGAACCAGATGTGCAGCACAAGACCATGGAGCTGCTGGAAATGCGCAACCAGCAAATCCGCACCGCCCAGAACGTCTACGAAAAACTGATCAGCAGCCCCGAGGAACGTGCGGCCTACGATCAATACGTGCAGTTGCTTGGGCAATACCGCCAGATCGAAGATCGGATGAAGACCCTGTCGCGCAACAATCAGGTCGACGAATTGCGCAACCTGCTCAACGCCGACCTGCTGAGTAACTCCGAAGCGGTCAATGCGGTGCTGAACAAACTGCTGGAGATCAACACTCAGCAGACCCTCGACACCAACCAGCAAGCCGCCGACCAATACGATTCGGCCTTCAATCTGGTGATCGCCCTGCTTGTGATCGCCACCGCCCTGACCATGCTGTTCGCCTGGTTGCTGACCAACAGCATCACCCGCCCCATCGCCAACGCACTGAACGCCGCCGAACAGATTGCCGAAGGCAACCTGACGCGCCCGATCACCGTCGATGGCGAAGATGAGGCCGGCCGCCTGCTCTTGGCGATGTCGAAGATGCAGGAAAAACTGCGCGACACCCTGCAGCGGATTTCCGGCTCGGCCACGCAATTGGCGTCCGCCGCGGAAGAGCTCAACAGTGTCACCGACGAAAGTGCCCGTGGCCTGACCCAGCAGAACAACGAAATCGAACAGGCCGCCACCGCGGTCAATGAAATGACCAGTGCAGTGGAAGAAGTCGCGCGCAACGCCGTAAGTACGTCCGAAGCCTCGAAGAACGCCACTACGTCTGCCGGCGACGGCCGTGATCTGGTGCAGGAAACCGTCAGCGCCATTGAACGCATGAGCGCCGATGTTCAGAGCACCGCGACCCTGATCGGCGACCTGGCGAACGAGTCCCGCGACATCGGCAAAGTACTGGACGTGATCCGTGGCCTGGCCGACCAGACCAACCTGCTGGCCCTGAACGCGGCCATCGAAGCTGCACGTGCCGGTGAAGCCGGTCGTGGTTTTGCGGTGGTGGCCGACGAAGTGCGGGCACTGGCTCATCGCACCCAGCAGTCGACCAGCGAAATCGAGCGCATGATCGGCAGCATCCAGAGCGGCACCGAACATGCGGTGGATTCGATGCGCAACAGCACAGAGCGTGCCGAATCGACCCTGAACATCGCCCGCGGCGCGGGAATGTCACTGGACACCATCAACAGCGCCATTGTCGAAATCAACGAACGCAATCTGGTAATCGCCAGCGCTGCTGAAGAACAGGCGCAAGTGGCCCGTGAAGTGGACCGCAACCTGGTGAATATCCGCGATTTGTCGGTGCAATCGGCCACCGGCGCCAACCAGACCAGCGCAGCGAGCAGTGAGTTGTCGCGCCTGGCGGTGGACCTGAACACCATGGTTGGGCGGTTCAGCCTTTAATCTGAAGTCGCCACACTGATCCCACCCTGCTCAAGAGGGTGTGCAAGACTGCTTTCAAAAGCTTTCCATGATCGTTCCCACGCTCCGCGTGGGAATGCATCCCAGGGCGCTCCGCGTCCCGGAAGTGGACGCAGAGCGTCCATTGAGGCGTTCCCACGCAGAGCGTGGGAACGATCTGGTATAAACCAGAAAAGCTTTTTGACAGCATCACATTTCAACAGGTTAGAATCGCTGGCACGCAGACTGCATGGTCAGTTTGTGCCCGCCTTTCAGTTTTCTGGAGTACTGCCTTTGAATGCGACCACCATCAACAGCCTGTTCTTGATCGGCGCGTTGCTGGTAGGTGCAAGCATTCTGGTGAGCTCACTTTCGTCGCGCCTCGGCATCCCGATTCTGGTGATCATCCTGGCCGTTGGCATGGCGGCCGGCGTCGACGGCGGCGGCATTATTTTCGATAACTACCCCACGGCTTATCTGGTCGGCAACCTCGCACTGGCGGTGATCCTGCTCGACGGCGGTTTGCGCACGCGGGTCTCGAGTTTCCGCGTGGCGTTGTGGCCGGCGTTGTCGCTGGCCACGGTCGGGGTGTTGATCACCACCGGGCTGACCGGCATGGCCGCGGCCTGGCTGTTCGACCTGAACCTGATCCAGGGCCTGCTCATTGGCGCCATCGTCGGCTCCACCGATGCGGCGGCGGTGTTTTCGTTGCTGGGCGGCAAAGGCTTGAACGAACGGGTGACCGCCAGCCTGGAGATCGAATCCGGCAGCAACGACCCGATGGCGGTGTTCCTCACCGTCACGCTGATCGACATTCTCGCCAGCGGCCAGACTGGGCTGCACTGGAGCCTGCTGGCGCACCTGCTGCGCGAGTTCGGTATCGGTGGTGTGATTGGCCTCGGCGGCGGCTGGCTGATGTTGCAACTGGTCAACCGGATCAATCTGGCCACCGGTCTGTACCCGATCCTGGTCATCGCCGGTGGCCTGGTGGTGTTTGCCCTGACCAACGCCTTGCACGGCAGCGGCTTCCTCGCGGTGTACCTGTGCGGTCTGGTCATCGGCAACCGGCCGGTACGCAGCCGCCACGGCATCCTGCACATGCTCGACGGCATGGCCTGGCTGGCACAGATCGGCATGTTCCTGGTGCTGGGGCTGTTGGTCACGCCCCACGATTTGCTGCCGATTGCCTTGCCGGCCCTGGCCTTGGCGCTATGGATGATTCTGTTTGCGCGGCCGCTGTCAGTGGTGGTGGGTTTGTTGCCGTTCAAGGCGTTCCATGGCCGCGAAAAGGCGTTCATTTCCTGGGTGGGCCTGCGTGGCGCGGTACCGATCATTCTGGCGGTGTTCCCGCTGATGGCCGGCCTGCCCAATGCTCAGCTGTACTTCAACCTGGCCTTCTTCATCGTTCTGGTCTCGCTGCTGGTACAAGGCACCAGCCTGCCGTGGGTCGCCAAGCTGCTAAAGGTCACGGTGCCACCGGAGCCCGCGCCGATTTCCCGGTCTGCGCTCGAAGTGCATGTCACCAGTGAGTGGGAACTGTTCGTTTATCGCCTCGGTGCCGAAAAATGGTGCATCGGTTCGCCCCTGCGCGAACTGAAAATGCCCGAAGGTACCCGCATCGCTGCCCTGTTTCGTGGTCAACAACTGCTCCATCCGTCGGGTAGTACGGTGCTGGAAGTCGATGATTTACTGTGCGTAATCGGCCATGAACACAACCTTGCGGCCCTCGGAAAACTGTTCAGCCAGGCACCGCAACGCGGCCTCGATTTGCGCTTTTTCGGCGACTTCGTTCTCGAAGGAGACGCCCAGCTGGCCGCGGTTGCTGCCCTGTACGGGCTGAAGGTCGAAGACATCGATCCGCAGATGACTCTGGGCAAGTTCATTGCCCAGAAAGTCGGGGGAGCGCCGGTGGTCGGCGACCAGGTGGAGTGGAACAACACCCTCTGGACTGTCGCGGTCATGGACGGGAACAAGATCGACAAAGTGGGCGTCAGATTCCCCGAAGGAAGTCGCCCGGGTCCGGGCTTGTTCCTCTAAACTCCACTCTTCGCCTCGTATTTTGATCGGTCTCTATGTCAAGCCTGCGCACCTTTTTCGTCCTGGCCCTGTTGGGCCTGAGCCTCTCCGTCGGACCTTTGCAAGCCGCCGAACCGCCCTCCCGCGAATCTGTGCAGACGAGTCTGGACAAGATTGCCGACCGCAAATTGCCGGAGGCCGATCAAAAGGCTCTGCAGTCCGTCCTGCAAGGCACGCTGACGCAGCTCAACAATCAGCGTGATTACGAGCAGAAACTCAGCGATCTCAAGCAGCAACTGGCCACCGCGCCCAAGCAAACCATCGAAAACCAGCGTGAGCTGACGCGCCTCAAGGCCAGCGTCGTCGCGCCCGTATCGCAACGCTTCGCAAAAGAGTCGATCCAGCAACTCGAGCAAATGCTCACTGAGCGATCGACCCAGCAAAGCGATCTGCAGAAAGCCCTGGCGGACGCCAACAGCCTGATCATTACTGCACAGACCCGTCCCGAGCGTGCCCAGGCGGAAATTTCCGCCAGCCAGACGCGTATCCAGCAGATCAACAATATGCTCAAGACCGGCAAAGACGCCGGCAAGACCCTGAGCGCCGAGCAGCGCGACCAGCTCAATGCCGAGCTCGCCGCCCTCAACGCCTTGATCCCGCTGCGGCGCCAGGAACTGGCCGGCAATACCCAGCTGCAAGACCTGGGCAACAGCCAGCATGATTTGCTGTCGGAAAAATCCGATCGCCTGGACCGGGAAATCCAGGACCTGCAAAGCCTGATCAATCAGAAGCGCCTGGCTCAATCCCAGGAGACGGTGACGCAGCAGTCGATCGAAGCACAGAAGGCCGGCGGCAGCAGCCTGTTGGCGACTGAAAGCACCGCCAACCTGAAACTCTCGGATTACCTGCTCAAAAGCACTGACCGTCTCAACGAAGTCACCCAGCAGAATCTGCAGACCAAGCAACAGCTGGACAGCGTGACCCAAAGCGATGCGGCGCTGGACGAGCAGATCAGCGTGCTCAAGGGCAGCCTGCTGCTCTCGAAGATTCTCTACAAACAGAAACTGGCCCTACCGCGCCTCAAGGTCGATCGCGACCTCGCCGACCAGATCGCCGACATTCGGCTGTATCAATTCGAAGTCAGCCAACAACGGGAATTGCTCAGCAACCCGGCCACTTATGTCGACAATCTGCTGGCCGCCCAACCGCCCGAGCAAGTCACCCCGCAGTTGCGCAAAAGCCTCTTGGAACTGGCGACCACGCGTGCCGACCTGCTCGAGCGCCTGAACCGCGAATTGAGCGCAGTGCTCAACGAGTCCATCACCCTGCAGTTGAACCAGAAGCAATTGCTCAGCACCGCGCAAAGCCTGCGTGCGACGCTGGACGAGCAGATGTTCTGGATTCCCAGCAATAAACCGCTGGATCTTGAATGGCTGCGCAGCGTGCCGGATCGCTTGCAACGCCAGGTCGACTCCCTGCCCCTGGCCTCGAGTCTGAGCGAGTTGACTGATGGCCTGACCCAACGACCGCTGCTGTTCCTGCCGCTGGCGCTGTTGATCGGCGCCCTGCTGTGGCGTCGCAAGCAACTGTATGCCCGTCTGAACAAGGTTCACCAGGACATCGGCCACTTCAAGCGTGACAGTCAGTGGCACACACCTCAGGCGATTCTGATCAATATCCTGTTGGCGATGCCGGTCTCGTTGGGTCTGGCCCTGTGCGGCCTGGCCCTGCAAATCGACGCCCGAGGGCAAAACGCCAATATGGGCGCGGCGTTGCTGCAAATGGCCCAGGCATGGCTGGTGTTCTACACCGCCTACCGCATCCTCGCACCGGGCGGCGTGGCTGAACTGCATTTCCGCTGGGAAAAACCTCAGGTCGAATTCCTCCGGGGCTGGGTCCGTCGGCTCGGGATGGTGGTAATGGCCCTGGTGGCAGTGGTAGCCGTTGCCGAACTGCAACCGGCCGGGCTCGCCGATGACGTGATCGGCATGCCGGTCGTACTCACTTGCTACGCCTTGATGACATTGCTGCTCAGCCGCCTGCTGGTCAGCAGCCCGACCCACGAAAACGCCTCGCTGTTCCGCAAAGCCGTGGGCGTCATGTTCACCATCCTGCCCGTGGCGCTGTTCGTGGCCGTGTGCTTCGGCTACTACTACACCGCACTCAAACTCAGCGACCGCCTGATCAACACCCTGTACCTGCTGATGTTCTGGCTGGTGATCGAAGCCACCTTCGTCCGTGGCCTGAGCGTAGCGGCCCGTCGCCTGGCCTATCAGCGCGCCCTCGCCAAGCGGCAGGCAGCCAAGGAGGCCGGCGATGGCGAAGCGGTGATCGAAGAGCCGACCATGGACATCGAAAAGGTCAACGAACAGTCCCTGCGCCTGATTCGCCTGGCCTTGCTCGGCGGGTTCATGGCCTTGCTGTACTGGGTCTGGGCCGACCTGATCACGGTGTTCTCGTACCTGGACAACATCACCCTCTACGAATACACCAGCGGCACCGGCGCCAACATGAGCATGGTGCCGATCAGTATCGGCGACATGCTCGGCGCACTGATCATCATCGGCATTACCTTCGCCCTGGCGCGCAACTTGCCGGGCCTGCTGGAAGTGTTCGTGCTGTCCAAACTCAACCTGGCCCAGGGCAGTGCTTACGCCACGACGACGTTGCTGTCCTACGTGATCGCCGGCGTCGGTTTCGTTTCCACCCTGTCGACACTCGGGGTGAGCTGGGACAAATTGCAATGGCTGGTGGCCGCGCTGTCGGTTGGCCTCGGTTTCGGCATGCAGGAGATCTTCGCCAACTTTATTTCCGGGATCATGATCCTGTTCGAACGCCCGGTGCGCATCGGCGACACCATCACCATCGGCAACCTGTCGGGCACGGTGAGCAAGATCCGCATCCGCGCCACGACCATCACCGACTTCGACCGCAAGGACATCATTGTCCCGAACAAGACGTTCATTACCGGGCAGCTGATCAACTGGTCGCTGACCGACACCATCACACGGGTGACCCTCAAACTCGGCGTCGATTACGGTTCGGACCTGGATCTGGTCAAAGAGCTGCTGCTGAAGGCCGCGCGGGATAACCCACGCGTGCTGAAAGATCCGGAACCCCACGTGTATTTCCTGAACTTCGGTGAAAGCACTCTCGACCACGAACTGCGCATGCACGTACGCGACCTCGGCGACCGCAACCCGGTGCTCGACGAGGTCAACCGCTTCATCAATCGCGAGTTCAAGAAGCAGCACATCAACATCTCGTTCCGGCAGATGGAGGTTTACCTGAAGAACCTGCACGGACAGGAATACAAGATGGTGCCGATCGAGCCGGAAGCGAAAACCATTGTGCCGATAAAGGATGGCAAGCAACCGCCACAAATGCCGCCCGCCGCCAAACTCGACTAACCGGACTTTCCCCAGCAGAATGCTCGGACATTCTGCTGGAGCCGGCCCTTGAAAGCCCTCGACGAACTGACCTTCGATAATCGCTTCGACCGCTTGGGCGATACGTTTTCCGCCCACGTGCTGCCCGAGCCCATCGACAACCCGCGCCTCGTAGTCGCTAGCCCTGCCGCCATGGCGCTGCTGGACCTTGACCCGGCCGTGGCCGAAACCCCGGAGTTCGCCGAGCTGTTCAGCGGCCATAAGCTCTGGGCCGATGCGGTTCCTCGGGCAATGGTCTATTCCGGGCATCAGTTCGGTTCGTACAACCCGCAACTGGGCGACGGTCGGGGCCTGTTGCTGGGTGAGGTGTACAACGAGGCCGGCGAACACTGGGACCTGCACCTCAAGGGTGCCGGCCAGACACCGTTTTCGCGCATGGGCGATGGTCGTGCGGTGCTGCGCTCCTCGATCCGCGAATTCCTTGCTTCTGAAGCGTTGCACGCGCTGAACATCCCGACCACACGAGCATTGTGCGTGATCGGCTCCGACACCCCGGTCTGGCGCGAAAAACAGGAACGCGCCGCCATGGTCCTGCGCCTGGCACCGAGCCATGTGCGCTTCGGGCATTTCGAGTATTTCTACTACACCAAGCGCCCCGAAAAACAGAAAGAGCTCGGCGATCACGTGCTGGCCATGCATTTCCCGCAATGCCTGGAACAACCGGAACCGTATCTGGCCATGTTCCGCGAAATCGTCGAACGCAACGCCGAGCTGATCGCCAAGTGGCAAGCCTAC
The DNA here is from genome assembly GCF_004307665.1 of Pseudomonas sp. Sample_16. Lineage (NCBI taxonomy): Bacteria > Pseudomonadati > Pseudomonadota > Gammaproteobacteria > Pseudomonadales > Pseudomonadaceae > Pseudomonas > Pseudomonas sp. Sample_16. The sequence goes on along the minus strand of NZ_RCOB01000052.1, from coordinate 84,512 downwards.
GGCTTCTGCCACGGGGTGATGAATACCGACAACATGTCGATCCTCGGCATTACCTTCGATTTCGGCCCGTTCGCCTTCCTCGACGACTTCGACGCCAACTTCATCTGCAACCACTCCGATGACCAGGGCCGCTATTCCTTCAGCAACCAGGTGCCGATCGGACAGTGGAACCTCAGCGCCCTGGCCCAGGCCTTGACGCCGTTCATCAGCGTCGAGGCCCTGCGCGAAACCCTCGGCCTGTACCTGCCACTGTTCCAGGCCCATTACCTCGACCTGATGCGCCGTCGTCTAGGCTTCACCACGGCTGAAGACGACGACCAGAAGCTGCTGGAACATCTGCTGCAACTGATGCAAAACAGCGGCGTCGATTACAGCCTGTTCTTCCGCCGCCTGGGCGACGAATCACCGGAGGCGGCCGTCGCCCGCTTGCGTGATGACTTCGTCGACCTCAAGGGCTTCGATGCCTGGGGCGAGCTCTACATCGCCCGGGTTGCCCGCGAAGGCGCGCTTGATCAAGCGCAGCGCCGGCAACGGATGCACGCGGTGAATCCGCTGTACATCCTGCGCAATTATCTGGCGCAAAAGGCTATCGATGCGGCAGAGAGCGGCGACTACTCGGAGGTTCGGCGCCTGCACACGGTGCTGAGCAAGCCGTTCGAGGAACAGCCGGGAATGGAAAGCTACGCCGAACGACCGCCGGAGTGGGGCAAGCATCTGGAGATCAGTTGTTCTTCCTGAATCCGGTCATATGAAGGTTTCCACCGACACACCAAAGCGTTCGGCCAACCAGCGGATCTGCCGCAGGTTGAGCTGACGCTTCCCGCTCAGAATCTCGGATACCACTGACTGGGGGCCGACTCCGGGTAGATCGCTCTGTGTCAGGCCGTGTTCGCGCATCATGTAACCAAGCACTTCGGCACCCGTAGCTTCGGGCATAGGGTGATGTTTGTGATCCCACTCTTCAATCCAGTCACCGATGATGTCCACCAGACTCATTAGGGGGTGTGACTCGTCAACTCCGGTCATCTCGAGTAACTCGTCGAGTGCCTGCACCAGAGTGTCATAGTCGTCTTCGTTCTTGGGCTTGCGCAGCAATGGCGCAACGAACTCCCAATGCTCGGCCGCGTTTTTGATCAGAACTCTCATGATCTTCCCTCCTTCCATTTACCGGGGTCATATTCGCGGTGATCCAGCACATGCTTGATGTAGATTTTTTGATGCTGATATCGAACATAGGCAATCAGCCGTAATTTGTTTCCGCCAATATCAAAAACGTGAAACTCACCGACCTTGTCGGTTGCGGGAAACGAAGATTTCATGGCCGCAAAATCAGTTGGCTTGACGCGCTTTGCCAATCGATACCACTGGTCCAGCGCGCTGGCCGCCAGCGGCCACTTTACTTTGGCGTCCCGGATACGCTTTTCGGAAAACACTCGCATGCAACATCCTTATCGCATTTTGCTATGGAGGAGTTAATCACAAGGATTTTTTATCGCAACATGCGATACATCTAAACAGACCAACGGTCTCAATCAGATCCTTGTCTCAGCCTAGTTTCAGCTTCAGTTGCTGCACGATTGAAAATATAAGCAAACGTCTCCAACTAGCCGTTATCAGTTCTCTATTGGATATCGCCCATGACCAATCCTCTCCTCATCCCCTGCCCCCACTGCAATGGCCTCAACCGCATCCCGGCCGAACGCCTGAACGATCATCCCAAATGCGGACGCTGCAAATCCGAGGTCTTGTTGAACAAGCCGTTTGAACTGAAACAAGGTGACTACGCCAGCCAGATCAAGGGTGATTTGCCGTTGCTGGTGGACGTGTGGGCGGACTGGTGCGGGCCGTGCAAGTCGTTTGCGCCGGTATTTGAACAAGCGGCAGCGCAACTGGCGGGCAAGTGCCGGCTGGCCAAGCTGGACAGTGAGGCCAATCAGCAATTGTCAGCCCAGCTGGGGATTCGCTCGATCCCGAGCCTGATCTTGCTCAAGAACGGCCGGGAAGTCGCACGCCAGAGCGGGGCGTTTCCATTGCCGCAGTTGATGAGCTGGCTGCGCAGTCAGGGGATCTGAAACAGCGCAGCCCTTGTGTGAGCGAGTCAGTCGGCGAGGATGTGGATGTCAAACCTCATCGCGAGCAGGGCTCACTCCTGAAGGTTGTGTGTATGAACCAATATCAGGCGTTTTCCAGCAGGTTGTGCAGCTCGACGAATTGCTGCGTCAGCTTGTGTCTTGGATCGAGATGGATCAGCGGCGTATTGGCCTGGTGGGATTCGCGCATGCGCACCGAAGAGGCCAGATACACCGGCAACACCGGCAGCCCCTCAGCGATCAGTTCGTCGAGAATTTGCTGCGGCAGGCTGGCTCGGGCCTGAAACTGGTTGACGACGATGCCTTCAACTTCCAGACCTTCGTTGTGGTCCTCCTTCAGCTCTTCGATTTCCGCCAGCAGGCCGTAAAGAGCCTGGCGCGAAAAACTGTCGCAATCGAAGGGAATCAGCACGCGATCAGCGGCAATCAGCGCTGAAACGGCGTAAAAATTGAGCGCTGGAGGGGTATCGAGGTAGATCCGGTCATAGTCTTCGCTCAGCTCTTCCAGCAACTTCCTCAGTTTGTTGATCTTGTGCTTGGCCTCGAGCTTGGGCTGCAAGTCCGCCAGTTCAGCCGTGGCGGTGACGACATGGAGGTTATCGAACGGCGTTTCGTAGATATCGACCTGGTTTTTTCTGGAGAACGGCCCGGAAGACAGGGTTTGCTTGAAAAAATCGGCAATCCCCATGGGAATGTCATTGCCGGTGAGCCCCGTCAGGTATTGAGTGGAATTGGCCTGGGCATCGAGGTCTACCAAAAGGGTGCGAAAACCCTCGTTGGCGCTGACCGCCGCCAAATTGCAGGCAATGCTGGATTTGCCCACGCCACCTTTCTGATTGAACACCACGCGCCGCATGTCAAAACCTCCGTGTATCAAAGAATGACCGAGTGTAGTGGTGCACGGCGTTGCTTAGCTACCTCCCGGAATGGGGACTGCACAGTCAGTCGTCGTCTCGCACCAAAAAACGGGAAACATCAGAGCCATACGCAACAATGGCCGACAAACGGCATGATGAAAATGTGAATAATTGCCAAACGTTCATTTTTCGCCAACCAGGCGGTACATCTTGCTGAGCAAAATGTAACCAGCATTTGCTACGCGTTCGTCGCACCGGGATAATGCGCACCACTCGGCGCCAAGCGCCACGTAGGGTGTGCCGTGCATTTGCGCACTCATCGCGTCAAGAAAGCCCGCAGGGGCGGGATGAATGTCTGTGATCAATTTCAACATCGCCCAGTGGCGCGCGTGGGCCCCGGGGCTCGAAAGCGTGGACGATTGGCAAGCCTGGAGTCGACGACCGGTCGTACTCCCGGGCAGCGATGCGGCCCCGGATGTCTCGTTTCTGCCGGCCATGCAGCGCCGACGCCTCAGTCGGCTGGCGAGGATGGCATTCAGTGTCGCTTGGCCCCTGGCCGAAGGTCGCCAGGACTTGCCGCTGGTCTTTGTTTCCCGTCATGGTGAAACCCCGCGCACCTTCGACATTCTCAGTGAGTTGGCCGTTGAACAGCCGCTGTCGCCCACTCAATTCAGTCTTTCTGTGCACAACGCGATCATTGGCCTGTGGTCGATCATGCGCGGTGAAACCAGCGAGATGACCGCCCTTGCCGCAGCCGGCGATGGCCTGGAACACGGCATGCTGGAAGCCGCGGCCTTGCTGAATGAGGGTGCGCCGGCCGTGTTGCTGGTGGTAACCGAGGAACAGCCCCCCGAAGCCTATTCGACGTGGATTGATGACGTGCCGTTTCCGTACGCCCTCGGCCTGCTGATCACGCCAGGCAACGACTGGCAGCTGTCCCTGAACAGCCCCTCGGATGCGTTGTCCAAGTCTCGCTGGCCCCATGCACTGAATCTGTTGAAAACGCTGCTGGGCCAGCAAACCACCTGCCAACATGCCTGGAAAAATCGTGTATGGACCTGGCAACGCAATCCATGATCGAGAAAAACCGCGACGCCTACTACTGGCGCCTGCTGGCAACTGCTGCAAGCTTTACCCTGTTCGGACTGGGCGGGCTGTGCCTGCGCGTGGTGGTTTTTCCGTTGCTCGGCTGTTTGCCGGGCGATGCCCGGACCCATCGCCTGCGCGCGCGGCACACGGTCAGCCGTTGCTTCTGGTTTTTCGTGCGGTTCATGGCTCGCGCCGGCGTGCTGACCTATGACATTCAGGGCGAGGAAAAACTCGGACGCCCGGGGCAGATGATCATCGCCAATCATCCCTCGCTGATCGACGTGGTATTCCTGATCGGGCTGGTGCGCCACGCCAACTGCGTGGTCAAGCAAAGCCTCTGGGAAAACCCTTTCACCCGCGGCCCGCTACGCCGTACCGAATACATCAGCAACGACGGCAGCATGGACATGCTCGATGCCGCCGCCGATGCATTGAAAGAGGGTCAAACCCTGATCATCTTTCCCGAAGGCACCCGCACCCAGCCGGGTCAGGCACCGGCCTTTCATCGGGGAGGAGCGGCAATTGCCGTGCGGGGTGCGAAAATCCTCACCCCCGTGGTGATCAGGGTCAATCCGACCACGTTGACCAAGGCGGAGCCTTGGTATCGGATCCCAAAGCGTCGTGTGCACTTCAGTTTTCGCGTCGGGGCCGATATAGACCCACAGGCCTTCGCTGCGCTGGGCCCAGCGCCTCAAGCCTCGCGCAAGCTCAATGATTACCTACATTCGTACTTTATTAAGGAGCTCGCCGAAGATGAGCGATCTGCACCGTGATATCAAAATGCTTATCATCGACGCCCTTGGCCTCGAAGACATCAGTGCCGACGACATCGGCGATGACCAGACGCTCTTCGGCGAAGGCTTGGGCCTGGACTCTGTCGATGCTCTGGAACTCGGCCTGGCCATCCAGAAAAAATACGGCATCAAAATCGATGCCGACGCCAAGGACACGCGTAATCATTTCAGCAACGTGGCGAGCCTTGCGGCGTTCGTCACCGCAAAACAGGCAGCTTGAGACCGGACCATGCAAACTCGTGACGACATTTTCAACACCCTGCGCGATGCCTTGGTCGAGCTGTTTGAACTGGAGCCCGAGCGCGTCAGCCTCGAATCCAACCTGTATCAGGATCTGGAAATCGACAGCATCGACGCGGTTGACCTGATCGACCACATCAAACGTCAGACCGGCAAGAAAATCGCCGCCGAAGAATTCAAATCGGTGCGTACCGTCAGCGACGTCGTCGAGGCGGTCTACCGTCTGGTTCAACCGGCCGCATGAGCCGACTGATCGGCCTTGGCCTGCTGCTGGCAGGCCTGCTGTACCCCTTTGCGGTGTATTTCGGCATGGAGCATTTCGCGCCGTGGCAATTCGGTTTGCTGCTGGGCAGCCTGTGGCTGGCCCGCGCACTGAGCGGCCGACAAAAGCCCGGCAGCCTGTGGATGGCCGCGGCAGCCATCGTCTTTTGCCTGCTGCTGGCGCTGTTCGACAGCCCGGCGTTGTTGCGTTGGTATCCGGTGCTGATCAGCGGTTTCATGCTGGCGCTGTTCGGATCGAGTCTGATGTACGGCCCGCCAATGGTCGAACGCCTGGCCCGTCTGCGCGAACCGCACTTGCCCGCCAAGGCCATTCGCTATACCCGCCAGGTGACCATCGCCTGGAGCGTGTTTTTTCTGTGCAACGGTTTGTGCGCCGCCGCCCTGACGCTGTGGGCGCCACTGAACTGGTGGATGTTGTACACCGGTCTTATTTCCTACGGATTGATAGGCCTGATGTTTGCCATTGAATGGCTGATACGACAACGGGTACGAGGCCACCCATGAATTGGATAAAACTTGAGCAGCTGCTGCTCAAGGCCGAGCCGCAGCGAGCCGTAACGGCCGAGCCGCCGCTCGATCACGCACATCTGTGTGCCCAGGCCCTGAGCCTGGCCGCCGGCCTGCAAGCCCAGGGTGTGCAGCGCATTGCCGTGCACCTTGAAGACGCCGCCGATCTGGCGATTGCCCTGCTGGGTGCCTGGCGTGCCGGGGTCAGCGTATTGCTGCCCGCAGACTTGCAAGCGCAAACCCGCCAGCGCTGGTCGAAGGAAGTGGACCTGTGGCTCACCGATCAGCCCGACGATGCTCAGCTGAGCGCTTACCGACATGCACCGCTCAGCGCCGCCGCACTGGATCTGGATCAATGCCGGCTGAGCCTGTGCACGTCCGGATCCAGTGGCGAGCCCAAGCGCATCGAAAAAAACCTGCGGCAATTGGCCAATGAGGTCGAGGCCCTGGAACAGCTGTGGGGCGCCGATCTCGGCCCGGCATGCATCATCGGCAGCGTTGCCACCCAACACATCTACGGCCTGCTGTTCCGCGTGCTCTGGCCACTGTGTGCCGGACGCCCGTTCACGCGCAGGCAACTGGCGTTTCCGGAAGACCTGCAACGCGCCAGTCGCCAGCATCCGGCTTTCGCCTGGGTGGCCAGCCCGGCACTGCTCAAGCGCATGGGCGACAACCTCGACTGGCCCGCCATGAGCGCAGTGCGCCGGGTATTTTCTTCCGGCGGCGCGTTGCCGGCCGAGGCGGCTAAGATCTTGTACCAACGCCTCCATCAATGGCCGACAGAAATTTTTGGCAGCTCGGAAACCGGCGGCATCGCCTGGCGCCAGGGGCCAACGCTCTGGCAACCCTTCGCCGATGTCGCCTTGAGCCAGGACGCTGACGGCGCACTGCTCATCGCCTCACCCTACTTGCCCGCCGGCCATGTCGAACATACCGCCGATGCCGCGCGAATTGTCGCTGACGGCCGTTTCGAGTTGCTGGGGCGGCTGGACCGAATCGTCAAACTGGAAGAAAAGCGCATTTCGCTGCCGATGCTGGAACAGGCGTTGATGACCCATGCATGGGTGGCCGAAGCGCGCCTTGGCGTCGTCCAGGAAAATCGCGCTTCACTGGGTGCATTGCTGGTCCTGACAGAAGCGGGCCTTCATGCCTTGCGCAATCAAGGACGACGCACGCTCACTGAACAATTGCGCCAACACCTGAGCCAGCATTGCGAAGCGCTGGCCCTGCCACGGCGCTGGCGCTTGCTGCGACAACTACCGCTGAACACCCAGGGCAAACTGCCCCAGGCCGACGTCGAAGCCTTGCTGCTGGCGCCACGCCCCAAGGCGCCGCAAATTCTGGAACAGCTCGAAACCGAAGGCGAGTGGAGCCTGCAACTGGCCGTACCGCCGGATCTTGCCTATTTCAGTGGTCACTTCCCCACGGCGCCGGTATTGCCCGGCGTGGTGCAAGTGGAGTGGGCGCTGAACCTCGGCCAGCAATTGATGAACTTGCCGGAAAAGTTCGCCGGCATGGAAGTGCTGAAATTCCAGCAACTGGTGCGTCCGGGGGATGAAGTCCAATTGCACCTGCGTTTCGACCCGGACCGCAGCAAACTGTACTTTGCCTATCGCAATGAAACAGCGACCTGCTCCAGCGGGCGGATTTTGCTGGAACCCGCACTTGCAGGTGCAAACCAGCATGCATAGCCCCTGCGCAGTCATTCCGGTGTACAACCACGAAAGTGCAATCACCACCGTGGTCGATGCGCTGATTGCCCGCCATCTGCCGTGCATTCTGGTGGATGATGCCAGCAGCCCGGCGTGCGCCAGGGTGCTTGATCGACTGGCGCAACGCGAAATGGTCTACCTGATTCGCCTCGCAGCCAATCAGGGCAAGGGCGGCGCGGTCATGACCGGCCTGCGTGAAGCGTCGCGCCTGGGTTTCAGCCACGCCTTGCAAGTGGACGCCGACGGCCAGCATGACCTGCAAGACGTGCAACGCTTTATCGAACTGTCGCGCAAGCATCCGCAAGCGGTGATCTGCGGCTACCCGAAGTACGATGAAAGCGTGCCCAAAGGCCGCTTGTACGCCCGCTACCTGACCCACGTCATGGTCTGGATCAACACGCTGTCGCTGCAGATTCGCGACTCGATGTGCGGCTTCCGTGTGTATCCGCTGCCGCCGGTTCTGGCACTGATCGAGTCGGCAAAAATCGGCAAACGCATGGATTTCGACTCGGACATCCTGGTACGCCTGGCCTGGCGCAACCAACCGATGCAATGGCTGCAAACCAAAGTGCATTACCCGCTGGACGGTGTTTCGCATTTCCGCCTGTTCTACGACAACGTACTGATATCGAGCATGCACACCCGGCTGTTTTTCGGCATGTTGCTGCGTTCACCGGTGATCCTCTGGCGGCGGTGGCGAGCATGAACGCGCAAAAGCAACACTGGGCCGACCGCGAAGAGCGCGGCAGTTTCTGGCTGATGAAATTTACCGCGGTCGCCGCCAAAGTGCTTGGCCGTCGCCTGCTGAGCCCGCTGCTGTACGGCATCGTCCTGTATTTCTTCCTGTTCGGCCGCAGCGCCCGCCACAGTGCCTGGCAATATCAGCAACGCCTGGCCGAGTGGAGCGGTCGCAATGAATTGCGCCCGAGCCATTGGCGAGTGTTCGGCCAGTTCATGGCCTTCGCCGACTCCATGCTCGACAAACTCGACGTGTGGAACGGCAAGTTGAGCATCGAGCAGATCGAAATCATCGACCCGGCGCTACTGCGCAATCAGTTGCGCGGTACTCGCGGGCAGATGCTGGTGGGCGCTCACCTGGGCAATCTCGAAGTCTGCCGCGCACTGGCGGAAATCGGCGAAAAGGTCACCATGAATGTGCTGGTGCACACCAAACACGCCGAGCAATTCAACCGCTTGCTCGGCGAAGCCGGCGCGACCAATCTGCGCCTGATCCAGGTCAGCGAACTGGACCCGGTGATCATGCTGCAACTGCACGAGCGCCTGGAGCGCGGCGAGTGGCTGGCGATTGCCGGCGACCGCGTGCCACTGCATGGCGGGCGCAGCGTGACAGTGGATTTCCTTGGCCATCCGGCCAGGTTTCCGCAAGGGCCGTGGCTGTTGGCCGGTTTGTTGAAATGCCCGGTCAACCTGTTGCTGTGCCTGAAGAAACCCGACGGTGACTATCGCCTGACCATTGAGCCTTTTGCGGACTCGATCATCTGGAAACGTACGGATCGCGAGCAGGTCATTCATCAGTGGGCCTCCCGCTACGCCGAGCGCCTGAGTCACTATTGCCTCGACGCGCCTCAACAATGGTTCAACTTTTACCCTTTCTGGAAGACCGATGACGACGCCAACGCTTGAGCCGGTAACCTTCGGCGAACTCCCTTTGCGCATCGAAGACGTGCTGGCCCTGGCCAACCGCCAGGCGCCGGCGCAATTGCAGAGCGACGCTGCCTACCGCGAGCGCATCGCCAAGGGCGCTCGTTTCCTCGACTCTCTGCTGGACAAGGAAGGCGTGATCTACGGCGTGACCACCGGTTACGGCGATTCCTGTGTGGTGGCGGTGCCGCTGCATCACGTCGAAGCGCTGCCGCAGCATCTGTACACCTTCCACGGTTGCGGGTTGGGCAAATTGCTCGACGCCCAGGCCACCCGTGCGGTGCTGGCGGCCCGGTTGCAGTCACTGTGCCACGGCGTGTCGGGGGTGCGGGTGGAACTGCTGGAACGCCTGCAAGCCTTCCTTGAATACGACATTCTGCCGCTGATTCCGGAAGAGGGCTCGGTCGGCGCCAGCGGCGATCTGACGCCGCTGTCCTACGTCGCCGCCACGCTGTCTGGTGAACGCGAAGTGATGTTCCGCGGCGAACGCCGCCAGTCCGCCGAGGTGCATCGCGAGCTCGGCTGGAATCCGCTGGTGCTGCGTCCGAAAGAAGCCCTGGCGCTGATGAACGGCACCGCCGTGATGACTGGCCTCGCCTGCCTGGCCTTCGCCCGCGCCGACTACCTGCTGCAACTGGCGACGCGCATCACCGCGCTGAACGTGGTCGCGCTGCAAGGTAATCCCGAGCATTTCGACGAGCGCCTGTTCGCCGCCAAACCCCATCCGGGGCAGATGCAGGTCGCCGCGTGGCTGCGCAAGGATCTGGCGATCGACGCCCCGACCGCACCGCTGCATCGCCTGCAAGACCGCTATTCCCTGCGTTGCGCGCCCCATGTCCTTGGCGTGCTGGCCGACAGCCTGAACTGGTTGCGTTCATTCATTGAAATCGAGCTCAACAGCGCCAACGACAACCCGATCATCGATGCCGAAGCCGAACGTGTTTTGCATGGCGGGCACTTCTATGGCGGCCACATCGCGTTCGCCATGGACAGTTTGAAAAACCTGGTCGCCAACGTCGCCGACCTATTGGACCGGCAACTCGCCCTGCTGGTGGATGAGCGCTACAACCACGGTTTGCCGAGCAATCTCTCCGGTGCCACAGCCGACCGAGCGATGCTCAACCACGGTTTCAAGGCCGTGCAGATCGGCACCAGTGCCTGGACCGCCGAAGCATTGAAAAACACCATGCCGGCCAGCGTGTTCTCGCGCTCTACCGAGTGTCACAACCAGGACAAGGTGAGCATGGGCACCATCGCCGCCCGCGATGCGATCCGTGTACTGGAATTGACCGAACAGGTCGCCGCCGCCACATTGCTCGCCGCCAACCAAGGCGTCTGGCTGCGTGGTCAGGCCGAGGACGCGCGACCGTTGCCGCCAGCGCTCGCGGCCATGCACGAAGCGTTGGGCAAAGACTTCCCGCCGGTCATCGAAGATCGTGCGCTGGAAGGCGAACTGCGCCTGTGCCTGAAACGGATCGCCGAACAACACTGGAGGCTGCATGCGTAGCAAGGGAGTGCTGCACACCGATACGGAAATCCTCGTACCGTTCTTTGACGTCGACAGCATGAACGTCGTCTGGCACGGTCATTACGTCAAATACCTGGAAATCGCCCGTTGCGCGTTGCTGGACAAGATCGGCCACAACTACACCGCGATGTCCGACTCGGGTTACGCGTGGCCGGTGATCGACCTGCAATTGCGCTACGTGCGCGGTGCGGTGTTCGGCCAGAAGCTCAACGTGCGAGCCAATCTGGTGGAATGGGAAAACCGTCTGAAGATCAACTACCTGATCAGCGATGCGCAAACCGGCGAACGCCTGACCCGCGCGGTTTCCGTGCAAGTCGCGGTCGACATGAGCAACCGCGAGATGTTGTTGGCTTCCCCCAAAGTCTTCACCGACGCCGTCGAAAGGGCCTTGCCATGATGTTCCGCCACCCCCGGTCCCCTGTGGGAGCTGGCTTGCCAGCGATGGTCGTTAACGATGACGCCGGGGCCAAACCCTGCGGCGTTCTCGGTTTTTTCGCGAGCAGGCTCGCTCCTGCAGTGTTGTGCGTGGTGTTGGGCATTCCGGGGTTGGCTCAGGCATTCGATCTGCAACAGCTCAGCGATCAACTGGCCAAGCCCGACGTCATCCACGGCAACTTCATCCAGGAAAAGCACCTGCGTGCCCTGCCCCAGCCACTGACCAGCAAAGGCACGTTTGTCCTGGCGAAAAAATACGGTCTGCTGTGGCTACTGAAAACCCCGTTACAACAGGATTACCGCATCACCACCCAAGGTATTGCCCGACGCGACGGCAACAGCTGGCAGATGCTGCCTGGCAAAAGCGCGGGCGCCGAGCAGAACCGTTTGTTCCTCGCTGTGCTGCAAGGCGACAGCAGCGGCCTGCAACGGGATTTCGAACTGTCCTTGAGCGGCGACGCGCAGAACTGGAAACTGACCCTGCTACCGCGTTCGATGCTGCTCAAGCAGGTGTTCAACCAGATCAACATTGCCGGCGGTGAACTGGTGCACAGCATCGAATTGCTTGAAACCCAGGGCGACAGCACCCTGTTGCGCATGCAGGACAGCACCAGTGCCCAACCCTTGAGCGACGCGGAGCAACATGACTTTGCCCAGTGAACGCAGGCTGCCGTGGCTGTTCGTGATCCTGCTGCTGGCCGTGGTTGCGCTCGCCGGTTGGCAATGGCGCAACGGTGCACCGTTGTCGGCCAACCTGATGGAACTGGTGCCGGGCACTGCGCCCGACGCTCTGGAACTGCGCGCCGAACAACGCATGCAGGAACCACTGAATCGCGAAATGCTGGTACTGGTCGGCCATGAACATCGTGAGCAGGCCATCGCCATGGCGCAAAAACTCGGCGATCAATGGCAGGCCAGTGGTTTGTTCGAGAAGGTCCAGTGGAACCTGCAAGCCGATTTGCCGGCGCTGCGCACGCAACTGTTGCAGGGCCGTTTGTCGATGCTCTCGGCGGACGATCGCCAGCAATTGATCGAGCATCCCGACGCCTTTATCCAGCAACGCGTACAAGCGCTGTTCGACCCTTTCACCGGCTTCAGCCTGGTGCCAAGCCAGGACGACTGGCTGGGCCTGACCGGACGCATCCAGAACAGCCAGCCGCAGCACGGTGCGGTGCAACTGGACCTCGGCAGCGGCGCGTTGATTGCCGATGCCGACGGCAAGAGCTGGGTACTGCTGCGCGCCCGCACCACCGGCAACGCCTTCGACATGAGCCTGCCGCTGCAAGTGGCCGATCTGCTTGCACAAAGCCGCGAAGAAGCCGCTACGTCTGACGTGCAACTGCTGGCCGCCAGCGGCCTGCTCTATGCCGCCAATGGTCAGAAACAGGCGTCCCGTGAGATGACCTGGGTCGGCGGTGGTGCCACCGTCGGCATCCTGTTGCTGTTGCTTCTGGCCTTCCGCCGCTGGCGTGTGTTGCTGGCATTTGTCCCGGTGCTGGTGGGCATGCTGTTCGGCGCGGTGGCGTGTGTGGCACTGTTCGGTCATATGCACGTGATGACCCTGGTGCTGGGGTCGAGCCTGATCGGCGTCGCGGTCGATTATCCATTGCACTATTTGTCCAAGAGCTGGAGCCTGAAACCCTGGCAAAGCTGGCCAGCGCTACGCCTGACTTTGCCGGGCCTGACATTGAGCCTGATCACCAGCGCCATCGGCTACCTGGCCCTGGCCTGGACGCCGTTCCCCGCGCTGACCCAGATTGCGGTGTTCTCCGCCGCCGGTCTGCTGGGAGCTTATCTGTCCGCCGTATGCCTGTTGCCGGCGCTGCTCAAGGGTGTGGAGTTGCGCCCGGCGCAATGGCCGCTGCAGGTTTCCGAGTTTTTGCTGGCTCGTCGCGAAGACTTGCTCAAGATCCTGAGCACGCCGGTGCTGCTGGTGCTGCTGCTCGCTTTCTGTGTCGCTGGCCTGCTGCAACTGCAAACGAAAAACGACATTCGCCAATGGGTCGGTGCACCGCAGCAATTGACCGACGAAGCACAAACCATCGCACGGATCACCGGCTATCAACCCACCAGCCAGTTCTTCCTGGTGCGGGCCGCCAACCAACAGCAATTGCTCGAACGATCAAGTGCCTTGAGCGAACGTCTGGATCAGTTGGTCAATCTGGAAAAACTTCAGGGCTATCTGTCGCTCGACCAATTGGTCAGCCCGTCAAATGACCAGCAACACGTTCGCCAAGCCTTGGGCAAACTGCCGCAGTTCTGGCAGCCGCTGCTGGATGTCGGCGTGCCGGTCGCGGCGTTGCAAGCGGAGTTGACCCAGCTGCAAGCACTGCCCGTCGAAGACATCGACAGTGCCCTGGCCGGGCCGCTGGCGGAACCTTATCGCTTGTTGTGGCTGGGGCCGACCGATGACGGCGTAGCGGCCATGGTCAGCCTGCAAGGCATCACCAACCCGAACTTGCTGCAAGTCCAGGCTGAAGATTTACCGGGGGTGGTACTGGTGGATCGACTGGGTGAGCTGAACCGTGTTTTCGCTGCCACTCAAATCAGCGCTGCCGAACTGAAACTCGCTTCCTGTGTGCTGATCGTGCTGGTGTTGGTCGTGCCGTTCGGCTTTGGCGGCGCACTGCGCATTGTGTCCCTGCCGCTGCTGGCCGCACTGTGCAGCCTGGCCAGCCTCGGTTGGCTGGGGCAGCCGCTGACGCTGTTCAGCCTGTTCGGCCTGCTGCTGGTGACGGCGATCAGCGTCGACTACGCGATCCTCATGCGCGAACAGGTCGGTGGCGCCGCCGTGAGCCTGTTGGGCACCTTGCTGGCGGCATTGACCACTTGGCTGTCGTTCGGCTTGCTGGCGGTGTCCAGTACGCCCGCGGTGAGTAATTTCGGCTTGTCGGTTAGCCTGGGGCTGATCTTCAGTTTCCTGCTTGCCCCCTGGGCCGGGCGCCACATGCATGCGCTACCTGTTGCGGAGCCGACAACATGATGATCGTTGTGTTTTGGCTAATGGCCCTGGCGTTGTTCGCCGTGGCGACTCGCGTCGGTCGCCACGTCGGCCTGATCCCGATCGTCAGCCAATTGTTGCTGGCGACCATTGGCCTGCCGCTGTTGATGTTCTTCTGGATCGAGCCGCAATGGCAACTGAGCGGCGCGGCGCTGGTGTCGCCCATCTGGCTGAAAAACCTCTACAGCCTGAGTTTTGCACTGCTGTTGGGCTATATCCTCAGCGATGTGATCGATCTGCAACTGGACCGCCGAAGCCTGAAAATCGCTCTGCCGAGTTTCTGTATTCCGTTCGTCTGCGGCCTCGCCACCGCGGTCTGGCTGCTGCCGCCGCAACCGTGGATCAGCTCGCTGGCCGTTGGTTTGTTGTTTGCCATCACTGCGATTCCAGTGTTGTACCTGTACCTGCGACACATCGATTACCCGCCAGCCGCCACCCGTCGACTGGTACAGACCGCGATCCTGATCGACCTCGCCTGCTGGACCCTCTTTGCCCTCGCCCAAGGCAGCCTGCACCTGGGCAGTCTCCTGCTGCCCTTGGCCGGGGCCTGCCTGCCCGTGTTGCTGCGGCTACTCGGACTGCGCCAGACCTGGCTCTACAGCCTGGGCTTTTTCGCCCTGCTGGTGGTCGCCGAACACTACAAGCTCAATGCGCTGATTTTCGGCATCGGTTATGTGTTGATCATGGCCGCGCTGAAGGCGCCGCTGGTGCTGCCGCTGCCGGCGATCTGGATGAGCCGCCTGCAGACCTACATCGCCATCCCGTTGATCCTCACCTTCGGCATCGTGCAGATCAACGTGCACAGCGCGATGGACAGCCTTGGCTGGCTGCAACTGGTGGCGCTGCTGCTGTTGCCGATCGCCAGCAAACTGCTGGGCAACTGGATCGGCCTGGGCTGGGCCGGCGCCTCGTTCCAGGGCGCCAGTCGCTGGCGCGAAAGCGTGCTGCTGAACATTCGCGGCTTGAGTGAGATCGTCTTTCTCAACCTGCTGCTGCAACAACAGCTGATCAGCCCGGCGCTGTACTTTGCATTGATGCTGATGGGCCTGGTCGCGACACTGCTGCCGGCACTCGCCGGTATGCACCGAATTCCCCTGAACGCTGCCGCCCCGGCAAGGAGCCCTCATGCCAACCGTTGAATTGCAACGTCGCCCGATCGTGGTCATCGGGGCCGGCCCTTCCGGCGCTATCGCCGCTGCGCTGCTCAAACGCAAGGGCCATGACGTGCTGGTCATTGAGCGACAGCATTTCCCCCGGTTTTCCATCGGCGAGAGCCTGCTGTCGCATTGCCTGGATTTCGTCGAAGAAGCGGGCATGCTCGATGCCGTCAATGCGGCCGGTTTCCAGCTGAAGACCGGTGCTGCGTTCGCCTGGGGCGAGCGCTACAGCAGCTTCGATTTCGGCGATACGTTCACCCAAGGCAAACCGACAACGTTTCAGGTCCAGCGCGCCGACTTCGACAAGCTGCTGGCCGATCAGGCCGCCCTCCAGGGCGTGGAGATCCGCTACGGCGAAACCATCGTCAGCGTCGATATCGATCAAGCCAAGCCACTGCTCGGCGTCAGGCGTGAGGATGGCAGTGAGTATCGGATCGAAGCGGATTTCATGCTTGATGCCAGCGGTTACGGGCGTGTGCTGCCGCGCCTGCTCGACCTGGAGGCGCCGTCGAATTTCCCGCTGCGCCAGGCCGTGTTCACCCATGTCGAAGACCATATCGACGCGCCGAATTTCGACCGCAGCAAAATCCTCGTCACCACCCATCCCACCCAGCGCGATGTGTGGTTCTGGACCATCCCGTTCAGCAACGGACGTTGCTCGGTCGGCGTGGTCGCTTCAGCGGAACATTTCGAGGGTCGCACCGACAATCTGGACGATTGCCTGCGCGGCTTCATTGCCGAAACGCCGAGCCTCGCCGGCGTATTGACCAACGCCGTTTGGGACACACCGGCGCGTACCATCGGCGGGTACTCGGCCAACGTCAAAACCCTGCACGGGCCGGGTTTTGCCTTGCTGGGCAACGCGGCGGAATTCCTCGATCCGGTGTTTTCCTCCGGCGTGACCATCGCCATGCGTTCGGCGAGCATGGCCGCTGCGGTTTTGCACCGTCAGTTGCAAGGCGAAACCGTCGACTGGCAACGCGAGTTCGCCGAACCGCTCAAGCGCGGTGTGGATACCTTCCGCTGCTACGTCGAGGGCTGGTATGCCGGGACTTTCCAGGACGTGATTTATTTCCCTGGCGGTGCCCCGGACATTCGCCGCATGATCAGTTCGATCCTCGCCGGTTATGCCTGGGATGAGCGCAACCCGTTCGTCGCCGAACCCAAACGCCGACTGCGGATGTTGTCGCAGCTGTGTTCAAGGGACGCCACATGAGCTACTTGAGCAACACTTACGTCGAAGAGACCCGTTTCGGGCTTTGGTTCCTGCGCAGCCACACCTGGCAGCATCATGTGCTGCGCGTGGCGATCAATGATCTGCAGCGCCTGTTCGGCGACGTGTTGCCAAGCCGTCCGGTGTTGCTGGACGCCGGTTGCGGTCAAGGCAAGTCATTTCGCTATCTGCAACAGGCCTTCATGCCCGAGCGTCTGATCGGCGTGGACGCCGACCCGCAAAGCCTGAACCAGAGCCGCGCAGAAGCAGCTGGCCAAGGTTTGACGGTAGAATTGCTCGGCAGCGATTGCGCGACCCTGGCCGTGCCCGACGCCAGCGTCGACCTGCTGTTCTGCCACCAGACATTCCATCATCTGGTCGAGCAGGAACAGGCACTCGCCGAGTTCTATCGCGTGCTCAAGCCGGGTGGTTACCTGCTGTTCGCGGAATCCACCGAGGCTTACATTGATACCTGGGTGATTCGCTGGTTGTTCCGCCACCCGATGCACGTGCAAAAGAGTGCCGCGCAGTATCTGGCGATGATTCGTCGACAGGGTTTTCAATTCACGGAAAAAAACGTGTCCTATCCGTACCTGTGGTGGAGCCGCGCCAGGGATTTCGGCCTGCTTGAACGTATGGGCTTGCGCCAACCGAAGCCTTTTGGCCAACGGGAAGAAACGCTGGTCAATGTGGTGGCGCGCAAACCTCTTGAAGGTGCTGTGTGATGTTTTTCGTCAACCGCTTCGCCATGCGATTTCTTCTATCGGTCGCAGTCCTGCTGCTCAGCGCCTGTGCCAGCCAGCCGCCGCTGCCCGAACAAACCCCAAGCCTTTCGTTGCCTTTGCAATTTCACATCCAGCGCTTGCAGGCCGAACAGCGTCAAGACTGGGTATTGGTGATCCAGCGTGAAGGTCCGGCCATTCGCTGGTCGATGATGGACCTGCTGGGCATTCCCCAGGCACGCCAGAACCTGGTCGACGGCTCGTGGCGCGCCGATGGCCTGCTGCCGCCCAACCCGGAAGCCCGAGAACTGTTCGCCGCGTTGCTGTTCGCGCTGACCCCGAAAGACGAATTACACAGCAACTACCCCAGCGCCTGGCAACACGGCGCGCAACGTTCGCTGCCAGCGCGCTGGGACGTTCATTATTCACAACCCTCGAGCTTCGAATTGAATTTGCCAAAAGGCCCGAATTATCAAATCACGCCCCTGAGCGGTGACACCCCATGACGGCCTACCTGAACGCCCTCGGGGTGATTTGCTCGCTGGGGCGCGGCAAGGCGCAAGTCGCCCGCAACCTGTTCGCTGGCGACTGCTCCGGCATGCGCAGTGAAACTGGCTGGGTGCCGGAGCGTTCGTTGCCCGTAGGCGCGGTGCAGGGCGAGCTTGCGGCGATTCCGCCACAGCTGAGTCGGCAGCGCAGCCGCAACAATCAACTGTTGCTCGAAGCCGCCCTGCAAATTCGCCAGGACATCGATCAAGCGATCCAGACCTACGGTCGTCATCGCATCGGCGTGGTGCTCGGCACCAGCACCTCGGGCATCGATGAGGCCAGTCAGGGGCTGGCTCAGTACGTGCGCGAGCAGCAGTTCCCGAACGAATATGACTATGAGCAACAGGAACTCGGCGCACCGGCAAATTTCCTCGCCGACTGGTTGCAACTGAGCGGTCCCGCCTATGTGATTTCCACCGCCTGCACCTCCAGCGCCCGGGCATTGATGAGCGCCCGGAGACTGCTCGATCTGGGCGTTTGCGACGTGGTGCTGTGCGGTGGCGTCGACACATTGTGCAAGCTGACCCTTAATGGTTTCTCAGCGTTGGAGGCGGTGTCCGGGCAACGCTGCAATCCGTTCTCGGTAAACCGCAACGGCATCAACATCGGTGAAGCGGCGGTGCTGTTCCTGATGAGCAAACAGTCCAGTGACAGCCAGGCGATTGCCTTGCTGGGCAGCGGCGCCAGCTCCGATGCCCATCACATTTCCGCGCCGGAACCGACCGGCCGTGGAGCCCGACAAGCGATGCGCAAGGCTTTGAACCAGGCCCAATTACAGCCCGAACAAATCGGCTACCTGAACCTGCACGGCACCGCTACCCAGCACAACGACGCCATGGAAAGTCAGGCAGTGAATGCGCTGTTTGCGCAAGGTGTCCCCTGCTCGTCGACCAAACCCATGACCGGTCATACCCTCGGCGCCGCCGGGGCACTGGAAGCGGCGTTCTGCTGGTTGAGCCTGAGCAAGGACAACCACGCGCACGCCCTGCCGCCGCACATCTGGGATGGCCAACCGGACCCGGCGTTACCGCCCCTGAAATGGGTGACCCCGGCCGATCGAATGGCGTCCACAGGACCTCGCTTCCTGATGAGCAATTCCTTTGCCTTCGGTGGCAACAACGTCAGCCTGATTATCGGAGACGCCCCATGATTGACTGGCCGCTCGCCGAACTGCTGCCTCACGCCGGCGACATGATCTTTATCGATCAGATCCTGGCATTCGATGACGAGCAGATTCACACCCGCCTCACCGTCAAGCCTGATGGCTTGTTCAGCCTGCCTGACGGCAGTTTGCCGGCCTGGGTTGGCATCGAACTGATGGCCCAGAGCGTCGCCGCCTTCGCCGGTTGTCATGCGCGCCAGCGCGGCGAAACGGTGGCCTTGGGCTTTCTGCTCGGCAGCCGCAAGTTCGAGTGCAACGTCGAAAACTTCCCGGCCGGCAGCGAGTTGACCATCCACGGCATCCGCTCGCTGGAGGACGACAACGGCATGGGCGTGTTCGAATGCCACATCGACGGGCCAGGCATTCACGCCACCGCCCGCCTGAACGTGTACCGCCCGCCGCAGGCGGCTCAATATCTTCATGAACCCGCAGGAGTCCAGTCATGACTGAATCCGTACTGGTCACCGGTTCCAGCCGTGGTATCGGCCGCGCCATCGCCTTGCGCCTGGCCCAGGCCGGGCATGACATCGTGCTGCATTGCCGCAGTGGACTGACCGAGGCCATGGCCGTGCAAGCCGACATCGAAGCCTTGGGACGCAAGGCACGCATCCTGCAATTCGACGTCAGCGACCGCGCCATGTGCAAAGCGATGCTTGAGGCCGACGTCGAAACCCACGGCGCCTATTACGGCGTGGTGCTCAACGCCGGCCTGACCCGTGATGGTGCTTTTCCGGCACTGAGCGAGGATGATTGGGATGTGGTGATGCGCACCAACCTCGACGGTTTCTACAACGTGTTGCACCCGGTGATGATGCCGATGATCCGTCGTCGCGCCGCCGGGCGGATTGTCTGCATCACGTCGGTGTCCGGCCTGATCGGCAACCGGGGCCAGGTCAACTACAGCGCCTCCAAGGCCGGCCTGATCGGCGCGGCGAAAGCATTGGCGATTGAACTGGGCAAGCGCAAAATTACCGTTAACTGTGTCGCCCCCGGCCTGATCGACACGGCCATGCTCGACGAAAACGTGCCGGTGGAAGAACTGATGAAAATGATTCCCGCACAACGCATGGGCACACCTGAAGAGGTGGCAGGCGCAGTGAATTTCCTGATGTCCGCGGAAGCCTCGTACATCACCCGGCAGGTTCTGGCCGTCAACGGAGGCCTGTGCTGATGAAGCGCGTCGTCGTCACCGGCATGGCCGGCATCACCTCACTCGGCAGCGATTGGCAGACCATCGTCGGCAACTTCGCCGCCAACCGCAGCGGCATCCGCCGGATGGACGAGTGGGATCGATTCACCGAGCTCAACACGCGCCTGGCGGGGCCTATCGACGACTTCAAGGTGCCGAGCCACTGGACCCGTAAGCAACTGCGCAGCATGGGCCGTGTTTCCCGGCTGGCAGTCGGCGCGGCGGAACAGGCGTTGACGGACGCCGGACTGCTCGACGACGAATCGATCAAGGATGGACGCATGGGCGTCGCCTGCGGTTCGTCCACCGGCAGCACCGACGAGATCAAGGCGTTCGGCAACATGCTGCTCAATTCGGTGGCCGAGGGCCTGAACGCCAACTCGTATGTGCGGATGATGCCGCACACCACGGCGGCCAATATCAGCATTTTCTTCGGCCTCACCGGCCGCCTGATCCCGACGTCAAGCGCCTGCACCAGCGGCAGCCAGGGCATCGGCTATGCCTACGAGGCCATCAAGTTCGGCCGCTTGCCGCTGATGCTCGCCGGCGGCGCCGAAGAGCTGTGCCCGACCGAAGCCATGGTTTTCGACGCGCTCTACGCCACTAGCCTGAAGAACGACACCCCGCAGTTGTCGCCACGTCCTTATGACAGCGGCCGCGACGGCCTGGTGATCGGTGAAGGGGGTGGCATGCTGGTGCTCGAAGAGCTGGAGCACGCCCTCGCGCGCGGCGCACGCATCCATGCCGAAATCGTCGGTTTCGGCAGCAACGCCGACGGCCAGCACACCACCCGTCCCGAACAAGTCACCATGCGCCGGGCGATGGAGTTGGCACTGGAAGACGCGGGGCTGCAACCGTCGGATATCGGTTACGTCAACGGCCACGGCACTGCCACCGAACAGGGCGACATCGCCGAAACTTTGGCCACCAGCAGCCTGTTTGGCGAACACATGCCCATCAGCTCGCAAAAGAGCTTCCTCGGCCACACCCTCGGCGCCTGCGGTGCGCTGGAGTCCTGGTTCAGCATCGAAATGATGAACCGCGACCTCTACGCCCATACCCTCAACCTCGACGACGTCGACCCGCATTGCGGCAAGCTGGACTACTTGCGCGGCGAGTTCCGGCAGATGAGCAACCGTTACGTGATGAACAACAATTTTGCGTTTGGCGGGGTGAATACTTCGCTGATTTTCAAGCGCTGGGCGTAACGCGGCAAACTACCGAACGACTTTGAATTTTCGGTGTACTTGCGGACGCTTTCGCGGGCAAGCCCGCTTGTGTCGTCCGCAGAAGCGAGGCTCACATCGAACCCCGTGGGAGCAGGCTTGCCCGCGATTGACGGCGCAGCCGTCATGTTTTCAACGGCTCAACCTTGCGCGTCAACAGCTCCACGAATGCCTTGGCCATCGCTGACTTCTGATCCTTGCGTTGCACCAGCCACACCGCCGACACCGCCGCCGGATCAAGCAATGGCCGATAAACCACGCCATCAATCCGCATCCGCTGATAGGACGCCGGCAGCACCGACACGCCGAGCCCCGCAGCGACCAGGCCAATGATGGTCATTGCTTCGCCTGCTTCCTGGGCAAAGTGCGGACTGAAACCGGCGTCTCGGGCCAGGCTGAGCAACTGTGCATAGAGCCCGCTGCCATAGCTGCGCGGGAAAAACACGAACGGTTCGAGGGCCAGCGCAGACAGGAACAATCCTTCCTCACTGTCATTGACCAGCGGATGCTTGGAGCTGAGTACCGCCACCAGCGGTTCACGCATCAACTCGACGACGCTCAGGCAATCCGGCAGTCCGAGCGGTCGCATGATCCCGACTTCGATCGACTCATCCACCAAGGCATCGGCCACTTGGGTACTGCTCATTTCCCGCAGGTTCAAATGCACCGCGGGGAAACGCTGACGAAACGAAAAAATCGCTTGGGGAATCGTCGAGTTGAACGGTGCCGAAGAGGTAAAGCCGATTTTCAGTTCGCCTAGCTCACCCAACTGCGCCCGGCGCGCCACATCTGCCGCCTTGTCGACCTGCGCCAGTACCAGTCGCGCCTCTTCGAGGAACAATCGACCGGCTTCGCTGAGCTCGACCCGACGATTGGTCCGCTCGAACAAGCGTGCACCGACTTCCTGCTCCAGCGCCTGAATCTGCTGACTCAAGGGTGGCTGGGATATGCCCAGCACCTGTGCGGCGCGGCCGAAATGCAGTTCTTCGGCAACGGCGATGAAGTAGCGCAGGTGACGCAATTCCATGAAAACCTCATTAGGTCGTTAAAGCTATCAAACAGGTCGAACAATATATTGGATTGAATCATTAGCCAGCTATATGCTTTTTTCATTGCCTGACCGGCTGCGCTGCTCCGAGGTTCAACGTGAAAACTGCTGTCGCCCCACTCACCCATGAAGTTCCACCCGCTGCACAGGACGATGTCGTCACTGAGCGGGTGGAGATCTACATCGAAAAAGGCACGCCGGCGTTCATGCGCACGGTATTGGCACTGTTCTGTGGCGGCTTTGCCACTTTCGCCCTGCTCTATTGCGTGCAGCCGATGATGCCGCTGTTGTCCAGCGAATACTCCATCAACGCGGCGCAGAGCAGCCTGATTCTGTCGATCGCTACGGGCATGCTTGCCATCGGCCTGCTGATCACCGGTCCCGTCTCCGACCGTATCGGACGCAAGCCGGTAATGGTTGCGGCGCTGTTTGCCGCCGCCCTGTGCACCATGGCCAGCGCGATGATGCCGAGCTGGCACGGCGTGTTGGTCATGCGTGCGCTGATCGGGCTGTCATTGAGCGGCTTGGCGGCGGTCGCGATGACCTATTTGAGCGAAGAGATTCACCCACAACACATCGGTCTGGCCATGGGTCTGTACATCGCCGGCAACGCCATCGGCGGGATGAGCGGTCGGCTGATTACCGGGGTGTTGATCGACTTCGTCAGCTGGCACACGGCAATGCTGGTGATCGGTGGCCTGGCGCTGATTGCCGCGGCAGTGTTCTGGAAATCCCTCCCT
This sequence comes from Pseudomonas sp. Sample_16, assembly GCF_004307665.1. NCBI lineage: Bacteria > Pseudomonadati > Pseudomonadota > Gammaproteobacteria > Pseudomonadales > Pseudomonadaceae > Pseudomonas > Pseudomonas sp. Sample_16. The sequence goes on along the minus strand of NZ_RCOB01000052.1, from coordinate 61,309 downwards.
GAATCACGCAATTTCCGCGCCCGCTCATTGCATCCGCGCAGCCTGCTGGACGGTTTCACCATGCACTTTCGCGACGCCGGCCTGCCGTTGCTGTTTCTCGAAGCGTTCGTGCTGATGGGCGCGTTCGTCACGCTGTTCAACTACATCGGCTATCGCTTGCTGGCCGAGCCGTATCACATGGAACAAGCCTTCGTCGGCCTGCTCTCGGTGGTGTACCTGTCGGGTATCTACAGTTCGGCGAAAATCGGCTCGCTGGCTGACAAGCTCGGACGGCGCAAAGTGCTTTGGAGCACCATCGTGCTGATGCTCGGCGGCCTCGCCCTGACGATGTTTACCCCGCTGCCGCTGGTGATTATCGGCATGCTGATTTTCACCTTCGGCTTCTTCGGCGCCCACTCGGTCGCCAGCAGTTGGATCGGCCGCCGTGCCACCCGGGCCAAAGGACAGGCGTCGTCGCTGTATCTGTTCAGCTACTACGCTGGATCGAGCATTGCCGGCACGGCGGGCGGGGTGTTCTGGCACCTGGGCGGCTGGAACGGCATCGGCCTGTTCATCGGCTCACTGCTGGTGATTGCACTGCTGGTGGCGCTGAAACTGGCGAAATTGCCGCCGTTACCCGCAAGCGCTGCTATCTGAGCACCACCCGCGCCTCCAGCAATCCATCGCGCGCCTCCAGTGTCAGCGATTGCAGTGTGGAGCCGTCGCGTTCGAGGCGGTCCAGCCATGGCAACAGCGCCATGGCGTCGCCGCTGAGGGTCAGGCGTAATTGATCGTTGTCGCTGTCCATCTGATGCAATTCAAGGCCTGCCGCCGTAGCGCTGTCGCTGATGCGCCGTGACAGCGGCTGGTTGGCTGATTGCGCAACGCCAAGGGGTTGTGCCTGCTGCAATTGCGCCGCGAGTGTCCATTGTTGTTGATAGCGGCGTTCGGCTGTTGCGAGTCGTTGTTGGGTTGGCTGCCAAATCAGCAGGTATGCCGGAACGCCCACCACTAAAACACCCAGTGCCAATAGCAGTCTTCGTTCGCGCAAAGAAAGCCGCTGAAACTTTGCAGCGATTGTGCTCAATCCGCTCAATTTCATGCGCCTTGCTCCACGGTCAGAGTCGCCTGCACCCGGTTGTTGTGCTCCTTGTTTGCGCTGTCGAGCCGAACCGGCAGACCTTGCTGTCGACCCCGTTCGCGCAGCAGCTCCAGTTCGGCAAAGTTGCTGGCCGTCAGCTGGATTCGCCAGCCATCGCCCTCGCGAAACTCGATGCGCCGGACTTCGACATCGCTGGCACCGATCACTTGCTCGACCAGTCTGACCAATCCTGCAATCCGCCCGCCTTGCGCCTGTGCGCCTTGGCTTTGCAGGTTTTTGAGTTGTGCCGCGAGGTCGACGATGCGGGTCTGCTCGGGGTACAACGTCTTGAACTGTTGCTCACTGCGGCTGTAGAGCTGACGACTTTGATTGTCGAGAAAACGGACACGCGTTTCACTCGCGCCCCAGTTCAGCAGTGCAAGCAGCAGCATCGCGATTACGCCGAGGCGCCAAGGCAGGCGGATACCCCGTGGGGCGAAATCGCCCTGCAACAAATTGATCGCCTGGCCCTGTTCCCGCATCAACCATTGATCACACTCGATGTTTGCCTGACGCTCATCGCGCCATTGGATGTCCGAGGGCAAATGAGGCCTCATCAACGCCAATCCGTCATCGGTCAGTGTCAGGCGAGCGGGCAGCCCCCCACCCAGCATCCAACGGCCAAACCACCAGATGCCGAGCGCTTGATCCCGAGGCAATACGTCGGCGTCGATACACACCGAGCGCACGTCAATTCCCGCCTCTCTCAGCAGCGCAAGTACAGCGGCAAATTGCTCCCGGTCAATCAACATCAGCGGATAACGCCCCAGTGGGTCACGCACGCCAATGCTCAGGTGCAGATGCTCCAGTGCTTCGCTTAATTGCTCTTCAATGGCGAAAGCGAGGGTTTGTGCATCGGGAGCGCGTCGGGACGGCCAGGGTTCACTGCACAGCCAACTGCACAATTCCATGGGAAGCAACAGATCTACGGGTTGGCCTTTCAGTGTCTGTGCTGCGTCGCTCAGGGTCATGGGTTGTCGTTGACCGGTTGCAGACCACCTGCAGCAGGGCCACTGCGCCGAAGGTACAGCCAGGCCTTGCGGGGTCAGGTAGAGCCAGTTTTTCATTGCGCTATCTCGTTGCTGTTCGACGGCAGTAACCGCCGTTGCAGAATGTTCAATTGGCGCGTCTTGGGGTCGCGTTCGACATCGGTGGTCAAGCGCAGACGGCTCTGCCCGTGGGTGACGTGGACGGTGATTCGATACCAGCGGCTGTCGATGCCCAGGCCGTGGCTGCTCAAGCCTTTGCCTGACAACAGCGGGTCCTGGGTGAAGGCCTGAACGCTCGACCAGGGCGTCGTCGAGCGCTGGCGCAGCAATGCATCCGCTGCGGCCGCTTCGACACCGTCCAGTGTGCGCAGAAGCAGCGCCGGGGCCGTGTTGATGTTCAGCGAAGCGCCCACGGGCAACAACGCGACCCAAGGTTCCAGTCGACGCAGATGTTCACCGTCGATATCGGGCAATAGGCGCAACTGACTCAGATCTCGCAAGGCACCGACTTGCTCCAGGTGCAGCTCGGGCAGTTCCAGCAGCGCCAACAAGCGCGCCCAACGCTTGAGCGTGACCTGATCAACCTGCCCCTGAATCAACAGGGCATTAAGATTGAAGCGTCCGGCCAGATCCTCGATGGCAAAGCTGATCTGCGCGTCCTCCATGACGAAAGCCGGGATCTGATCAGGTAGACGGTCGCTGTCTTTGTGCTGTGCCATCAACAATGACAGCGCCAAGGTTTCTCCGGCCATGCCGAGCTGACGCAAATGCAGTTGATGCAGTTGTTGCCCGGTGCTTTGCAGCAACAGTCGATGGCTGCGCAGCACGCCACCGATGATCACCAGTGCCAGGCTCATGACCAGCAACACGCTGATCAGCGCCACACCGCGTTGGCGTGTCCTCACAACAGTGCACCCGGCAACAACATCACTCGACGGATCGCCTGGTATCGTCCCGTCGATACCTGCATTTCCAGGGCCAGCGGTGCCTCTGCGGTAAGCCAGTCGCCGCGCCAGCCGGTGCGAGCGTCGAACAGACGCCAACGCAAGTCGCGGACATCATCGAGCAGCTTTTGCCGCTGCACCACCGACGAGCCTTCTGCCCGGCTCTCTCGCCACAACGCGCCATTGTCGAGACGGTAAGTCAGCGCTTGCCGCTCGCTGCGCGGCAGGTCCAGCGGGTTGCGCCAATTACCGCGCTGCCATTGCAATTGTGTCTGTTGCAATACGACTGGCTGTTGCGTGATGTGCAGCACGTCACGCTCAATCACGGCGATGGCGCGCTGCAAACTACGCAACTCACGCTCATGGGCAGTACTGCCCTGCTGCACCCGTACCACACCATCGAACAGCGTCCAGCTGGCCAGCCCCAACACGGCGAAGATCGCCATGGCGATCACCAGTTCCAACAGGGTGAACCCGATCTGCTTATTCATCACGATCAGCGATCCAGGCACTGACTTGATGCAGGGACTGGTCACGATCGGCCAGGCTGACTTCAATGTCGACTGTGAGCAGGCGCGGCTCCGAGCTGTCACCAACACGCTGGCGCAGCAGCCAGTCGCGACTGGCCATGTGCACCGTGTGCTGCGACTGCCCATTGGCTGGAGCGGATTGCAGACGCAGTTCATTGAGTTGATTGTCCGCCACCCACGCCGCCAACAGCCGTTGTTCGACGACAGCCGATTGCTTGACCACGTATTGGCTCGCAGACAGCACAGCAGTCGCCAGGGTCGCAAAAACCGCCAGCGCCACCATGATCTCCAGCAGAGTGAAGCCGTCCATGCGTGAGGCCAGACAGGGCTTAACCATCAATCACCACCTCACCAATGCCATCGCTGGAAAGGCTCGACCAGATCCGGTCCCTGGCCTCGAACGTCAATGTGAACGTGCTGGTTTCATCACTGCTCAGCATCAGTAGTTGAGGCGGGCCTTCGTCAGCGCCCAGGCTGACGGAATAACCATCCTGCTTCAGGCGCAACCGCAGATGATCGGGCCATCGATAAACAGCGGTCAGCGCTTCCCAACCCCGCACCTCGAGCCGCATCGCCCGATATCCTTCGGCACTCAAGCGCACGCCGTATTCCTGCCCGTCGATGACCGCTCTTTCGCGCAATTGCCGAATGACCCCGGCGAGGGCGTCCGCTTCGCGTCGAGCCTGTTGCGCGGGGTTCATGCCGGTGGCGAAACTGACCATGCCCGCCAGCACGCCGATCAATACGATCACGATCATCAATTCCAGCAAGGTAAATCCTCGACAACGACGCGGCATCAATCAACCGCCCCAGTTGCCGATGTCGGCCGCATGCCCTTCACCGCCCACCACGCCATCGGCACCAAGGGAGTACAAATCGTAAGTGCCGTCGACCGATTGCACACCGGGATTGAGGTACTGATAGGGTGTATTCCACGGATCCACCGGCACAGATTTCAAGTAGCCATTGGGGTTCCAGTTGCGCGCTGCAGGCAGGCCGGACGGGCGTTTGCTCAAGGCTTCAAGCCCCTGTTGCGTCGAGGGATAGTTGAAATTGTCGAGGCGATACATCTCCAGGGCAGTGGCGATGGCCTGGATGTCGACTTTGGCGGCGGTGACTTTGGCCTGATCGGGACGGCTCATGAACTGCGGTACCACAATGGCCCCCAGAATGCCGATGATGACCACCACCACCATGATTTCGATGAGGGTAAAACCGCGTTGCAAAGGACTGCGACGTAAAGCGTTCATGGATCAATTCACCAATTGGTTGAGGCTGAGTATCGGAAGCAGAATCGCCAGCACGATCAGCAGCACCACGCCGCCCATCAGCACCAGCATCGCGGGCTCGAATAGACTCACTACCAGCGCGATCCGCGCGGCGAGGCTGCTTTCCTGTTGTTCGGCGGCGCGGCTGAGCATGCGGTCGAGTTCGCCGGCCCGTTCGCCACTGGCGATCATGTGCAGCATCATCGGCGGGATATCGCCGCTGATTTCCAGGCCACGGGTCAGGGTGCCGCCTTCGCGGACCGCACGGGCAACGTCGGCCATGCGCGCGCGAATGCTCAGGTTGCCGATCACAGCGGCGGCGATTTCCAGTGCGTCGACCAGGGGAACCGCGCTTTTACCGAGAATTGCCAGGGTGCTGGCGAACCGTGCGGCTTCCATTTCCCGCAGCAATTGACCGGCGATCGGCAGATTCAAGACCGACCGATGCCAACGCATCCGCCAGAGCGGCTGACGCAGACTCCAGCGCCAAAGGCCGCCCACCATCGCCAGCGCGCCAAACAGCCACAGGCCATGGCTGCGCAGCCCGTTACTGACACTGATCAAGGCCCGGGTCAGCCAGGGTAAGGGTTGCCCGCTGTCGACGAAGATTTTCACCACGTCCGGCACCACGTAACCCAGCAGAAAGCCGACGATGACAACGCTGGCGAGCATCAGGATCAACGGGTACACCAGCGCCATCTGAATTTTTTGTCGCGACGCCTGGCGGGCCTGGGTATACGCCGCCAGCTGCTCCAGCACATGCCCCAAATGGCCCGAACGTTCACCGGCCGCCACGGTGGCGCGGAACAATTCAGGGAATGCCTTGGGAAATTGCGCCAGCGCCGCGGCCAGTGCATGGCCCTCCATCACCCGGCTTCTGACGGCTGACAGCAGCCCGGCAATCCGACGTCTGGCACTTTGTTTCGCGACAGCCTCAAGGGCTTCTTCCAGAGGCAAACCCGCCTGAACCAATGTCGACAACTGCAATGTCAGCAGTGCCAGATCGGCGGCACTCAGCCGCCCAGCGCCCGGTGTGGAATTCATGCCGCCAGCAGTCCGGATCTCACTCACGTCGCGGGGCCACAGCCCGCGCGCACGTAACAGTTGCCGGGCGTGGCGAGGGCTATCGGCCTCCAGCCGCCCTTTGCATCGACGGCCCTGAGCATCATCTGCGCGGTAATCGAAGGTCGGCACGTCCTAGTCCTCCCGAGTCACGCGCAGCAACTCGTCGAGGCTGGTCTGGCCGTCGATCACCCGCTGTCGGCCATCCTGAAACAGGCTGCGCGCTCCCTTGCGAGCCTCGTCGGTCAATGCCTGCTCGCTGGCACCCTGATGAATCAGCGTCGAGATTGCCGGCGTCACGCTGATCAATTCATAGATGCCGATCCGCCCGCGATAACCGTGCTGACATTGTTCACAGCCCACGGCCCTGAACAGTTGCAACGTCGTCGCCCTGCTTAGCCCCAGTCGCTGGCAAGCCGCCGCATCAGCGCCGTACGGCGCCTTGCAATGCGGGCACAACGTTCGCAGCAACCGTTGGGCCAACACCCCCACCAGTGACGAGGCCAACAGATAGGCATCCACCCCCATGTCCACCAGACGCGTCACGGCACCGACCGCGCTGTTGGTGTGCAACGTCGACAGCACCAGATGACCGGTCAGCGAAGCCTGCACGGCAATTTCCGCCGTTTCGCGGTCGCGGATTTCACCGACCATCACCACGTCCGGGTCCTGCCGCAGAATCGCCCGCAACCCCCGGGCGAAGGTCATGTCGACTTTCGGATTGACCGGCATCTGCCCGACGCCGGGCAGGTGGTATTCGATGGGATCCTCGACCGTCAGGATGTTGCGAGTCTGGTCGTTCAGGCTGCTCAACGCAGCGTACAGGCTGGTGGTTTTGCCCGAACCGGTAGGCCCGGTCACCAGCAAAATCCCGTGGGGTTTACTCAGCAATTGCTGCAACGCCAAGAGGATGTCATCCGGCATCCCCAGACGCGACAACTCCAGGCGCCCGGCCTGTTTGTCGAGCAGGCGCAAGACTACCCGCTCACCGTGGGCTGAGGGCAACGTCGAAACCCGCACATCCACTTCATGCCCGGCCAATCGCAGGGCTATTCGGCCATCCTGCGGCACCCGCTTTTCGGCAATATCCAGCCGCGCCATGACCTTGATCCGCGACACCAGCAGCGTCGCCAGTTCCCGCCGTGGCCGAAGCATTTCCCGCAGCTGCCCGTCGACGCGCATACGCACGCAAAGGTACTGCTCGAAGGTTTCCAGATGCACATCCGAGGCATGCTCACGTACCGCTTCACTGAGCAGCGCGTTGATCAGGCGGATGATCGGCGCATCACCCTGTTGTTCAAGCAGGTCGGCGGTTTGCGGTACCTGGTCCGCCAGACTCAGCAGGTCCAGTTCTTCGTCCAACCCTTGAGCGACTTGCTCGGCAGCGCTCTGGCCTTCGCGGTATGCCGTCGCCAGCCGAGTCGCAAATTCATCCGCAGGCAACAGCCGCATCGGAAGGTCCCGAGCACAGCGCCGACGGACTTCGGCCAACGCGGTCAGCGGTGTATCACTGCGCAGCACAATGCGGGGCTCGCCTTCCTCCCACACCAACAGCACGCCGAAACGCCGGGCGAAACCAAAGGGCAACGACTCTGCACCCTCCATCGAGCGGCTCATGGCGCCGGTGGCGCCGACTGGCGCAGGTCGAACACCGGCGCATTGGAAACCGGCTCAAACAACTGACGCGCATCCGCTGGCAGGAGCAACGAGTTGTTTTCCCGCGCCCCTGGCTGACTCAAGTCCCGCAGTGCGTTGTAGCGTCGCTGGCTGACATCGCTGAGGTCTTCTGTACTGCGCACAATGGTCGGCCGCAAGAACACCATCAGATTGCTTTTGGTTTGCGTTTCCCGGGTCCAGCGAAACAACGCCCCCAGGTATGGAATATCGCGCAGTAGCGGCACTCCGCTTTTTTGCGTACGCACGCTGTCGCGGATCAGGCCGCCAATAACGATGATTTCACCGTCATCGGCCAGAATGGTGCTCTTGAGCGCGCGTTTGTTGGTGATCAAGTCTGAAGAGTCGATGCCTGAAACCGACGGCGCGATATCCGACACCTCTTGCTCGACCTCAAGGCGCAGGGTCGAGCCTTCGTTGATGTAGGGTTTGATCTTCAGGCTGATGCCGACGTCCTTGCGTTCAACCGTGGTGAACGGATTGTCCGCACCACTGCTGTTGGTGGCGTAGGAACCGGTTTTGAACGGTACGTTCTGGCCGACGATGATTTCCGCTTCCTGATTGTCCAGGGTCAACAGGCTCGGGGTGGACAACAGGTTGCTATGGGTATTGCTGGCCAGCGCTGAAATCAACGCGCCGAAACGATCACTGCCCAGGTGCAGCAGCGCGCCTTCCGGCGCCGATTTTTTCTCGTCGAACTTCAACCCGCCGACGATAGGAATGTCGGTGCCGGGAAAGTTGATGAAGCCTTTCGCGTCACCAGTGTTCAAGCCCCACTGCACGCCAACGGCTTCGGCAATGTCGCCGGAAATCTCGACGATGGCAGCATGGATCAGCACCTGCGCTCGCGGCTGATCCAGCTGACGCACGATGCTTTCGATGGTCCGGACCTGTGCCGGCTCGGCAATCAGTACCAGCGCATTCTGGCTCTCGTCGGCCTTGATCATGAATGTCGTACTGGACGCGATGTCCTTGCCTGCGCCAACGGCCGGAGCGACTTTTCGGCCCTGGCCCATGCTTTCCAGAATTTCCGCCAGCTGCCTGGCATCACTGTGACGCAGACGGATCACCCTGGCGTTGTCCGGGGTCTCGGTCGCCGGGATATCCAGACCACGAGCCAGCTCGGTCAAGCGTTGGCGAACCGCCGGCGGACCAATGAGGATCAGACGGTTGGTTCGCGTGTCAGCCAACACCTGAATCGAGGTATCGGCATTACGCTTGCCCAGTGACGATTCCATCACCGACACCACGTCGCTGACCTGAGCGTGGCGCAGCTGAACCACGGCGTGCATGCTGCTCTGCCCGGAATCCAGTTGTCGCACCACGTGGGCGATTCGTTGCGCATTGGCCGCCGTGTCGGTTATCACCAACGCATTGGCGGATACCGAAGGCCCGACGTAGCCATTGACCGAGACCAGTGGCCTGACCAGGCCTGCAATGTCGTTGGCACTGCTGGTGTTCAATTCGATGACCTGAGTGACGAATTGCGACGCCGTGGTGTTTTTTGCCGAACCGATGCCGGCACGAGTTTTTGCTTCGCTCACGGGCGTGATCAGGATCCGGTCGCCTTCATCGATGACCGTGAAGTTATGGGCATCGAGCACCGAGTAGAACAGGCGCCGAACACCCTCACGATCGAGGGCCTGACGGGACATCACCGTGACGCGCCCGGAGACCCTGGGATCGAGCACCACGGTAGTGCCGAGAATGCTGGAAATTTCCTCGACAATGTCCCGCAGCTCGGCGTTGTTCATCGCCAACTGCCATTTTTCTTCTGCTGCCTGAAGTCCCCAGGGGAAGGCCAGGCTCAACAACAACGCAAGCAAAAGCAGCGGGCGAAAACGACGTACGCCAAGGAAAAGCTTCATGACTGTGATCACTCTGACGGCCCGGATAACGGGTGTAGATAACGCGCGGGAACAGCGGAGTCGTGCAGGTCGTCCGGCGACTCGAGTTGACGCAGAGAACGCTCGGCGGGTGGTAGCAGTGCGAGTCGCTCTTCTCGCCCCTTGTTCCACAGCACCACTTGATTCGCCTCGACACGACGCAGCACGCTGCCACCCGGCAAGCGCTCGCCTACCTGATACATGCGCGAGCCTTGAGCATCGACCAGCAACGCTCTGGACGCACCGTTGCTGACGACAAAACTGGCCTGCAAGGTCAGCGGCTCGGCACTGGCCAGCAACGTTGTGCCTTTCATCAGCCCCATGACGGTTGCCACGGCCGTGGCATCCGAAGGCGCTTGGGAGGGTGACGGCGCTGCCGCAAGAACCGGCAGAGGCATGGCCAGATGTTCACGAAAACGCCACTCTTGCCACAGCAGAAATACCGCGTAGCCAATGGGCACCATCAGCAGGCAAAAACGGCCCGCTACGTTCAATGAATGCTTCATTGGCGGATCACTCGAACCTTTCGTTAGAACGATTGCCGCACAATCGCAGAGACATCCGGCGCAATATCCGGTGCCCGCGTGCCTCGTGCACGATCACCGCGCCCACGTGCAGTGCAATCAGTGCCGCAAGCACCCCACACGCCCACACATGCACCGTGGTGAACAGCGCGAGAAGGTCGGCGTCGTCCAGCGGCTGAGCAATCTGGAACAAGCCGAACACATCGATCGGGCGGTCCATCATCAGGACACCCGTGATCAAAACCAGACTTACGGTGAAATAAATCAGCACGTGAGCAAGCAATACCAGCCGTTCCATGAGTGCTGAAGCCAGCACATTCATGTGCTGGAGATGCCAGGCAAAAATAAACAAACGCCAGAAGAAAACCGGAATGAACACTGTGGTCAATGAAACATTGATAAAAGCCACCCGGTGCTTGATCGGCGCCGGCACATCAATGCCGGCTGCATAGAAACCGGATGCCAAGGTCCAAACGATGACCATGGCCGATATCCAGTGCAGCAGCACACGTTGCCTGGAGTAACCCAAAACCGTCATTTTCAACTCGATGTTCAAAAAAACTTCAGGCGACCTTCACAGGCCACCTGAAGTCATGCGAAAGGATTTAGAGTTTGTTCCACGCCATGTGCCAATGCGCACCGACGCCAGGCTCAAATCCATTAGCGCTTGGGCTGAATTGCTTGCAATAACCCGACTCAGGGAAAGGTTTGCACTCAAAGACGTCGCCGCTTTGGGGATGCATCACTTTGGTCCCGGCGGTGTAGCCGCTGATGCCTTCCGGGAACACGAAGTCGTAGTCGGCGCCAGCGCCTTCACCCGTCAACTTCGTGGTCTGGGTATCCTGGCGAGTGGTCCGACCGTCGAGGGTTGTGCCGACCAGGGTCAGGGTATGGGCTCCAGGATTACTGCGAACATCAATCGCCAGCCAGGAAGCACCGCTGTCCACTTGAGCAGAAGTGGAGCCAACCGGCTTGTTGCTCGCGTCGAACAACGTCGCTTCGACGTTCATCTTGCGATTGGACATGATGCTGAAATCGACCTTGGCCAGGCCTTTGTCCAACACATACTCAGCTTGTTGCGAGGCTACCGAGAGACGAGCCGCGGTATCTTCCTCCATCTTCAATTGCACTTCGTAACGGGTCACGCCGCTTTCTTTCTGTGCGTATACGCTGTTGTTGCCTTTGACCGGTTCGATGTTGCCGCTTTCATCGCGAACGCCTGCGCGAACCAGTTTATGAGCCTTGTTGATAGCTTCTGCCAACTTGAACGACCAATTGGCGGGCGAGCCTTCATCGGCCGACTCGATGGCAATCTCGACACTGTATTCAGGGTTCTCGCCATTGGCGGAGAACGCACGTGCCTTGACCTTGTCCCCGACCAGCAACGCGGTCGAAGGCGAAATGCTGCCCACGGAAGCCCAGCCACCCGGCAGCTCGGGTTCTGCCAGGATGTTCACGTCTGCCACGTTGTAGAACGCGGCGTCGGTGTCGCCGACGGTCCAGATTGCCAAAAGGACGTGGTGACCGGATTTGTCAGCAGGGATGGTGCAGTTGTGTTTGTCACTGTTTGACGGCTTCTGATTGCCGCCGTCGATGGTGCAGAACGGCGTGCTTTCGAACGTGGCACGCTTGAGCGCTTCGTTAGGGTTCCAGCCGTTTCGGCTAATGAAATATTCGTGTTTGGTGGCTGGGTGAGCGGCCGTGTAGCGCCACTGGAAATCAATCGTGCGGTCCTTGATTTCCGTCAGTTGCCAACGGGTCGCTGATTGGGCGTCCAGGGCGGAGAAGCTCGAGTGACCGCCGCTTGCAATCTTGCCATCGACCGGCCCCTGCAAAGGCGCGCCACCGACACCAGCGGGAAAGCCCTTGAAGGTTTCACCGACACTTTGTGGCTCGTATTGCGCGCCGCCACAGTTGGTATTCACACCTTTCTGACAGGCCAGTGCACGCGACGGCGGTGTTTCCAGATAACCATGAGCAAAAGCACCTTGAGATGCCAACATTGCCGATAACAGGATCATTGAAGAAGTGCAGGCAGCAAACGCACTTCCCTTGTAAGAAGTATTTTTCATCAAATGAATTCCAGACTGCTTATCGAAATTTAAGGCGCGCATTGCTGGCGCCACTGTTTGCGATGTTGCTCATCCTCGGGGATGAACAAGTGTCTGAAACCTTACTTGGATGATGGCGTTTTCTATGTAGGGAAAGTCTCTCCTAGCCGCGGGAACAGTCTCTACGACTAATACTCTGACACGAGACGACATAGTTCTTACAAGCGGTAACCCAAAAGCAAACAGCAAAAGGCGGGCATGAAAAAGCCTGTCGGGCGCCAGGCCGGACAGGCTGTCAATTACCGCAAAAACAGTTACTCGTGATACTGCGCCGACAACTCATGTACCGCGCGCAAGAACGCGCCGGCATGTTCCGGGTCGACTTCCGGCGTGATGCCGTGCCCCAGGTTGAACACGTGGCCACTGCCCTTGCCGTAGCTGGCGAGGATGCGGCCCACTTCATTGCGAATCGCTTCTGGCTTGGCGTAAAGCACGGTCGGGTCCATGTTGCCTTGCAGCGCGACCTTGTCACCGACACGGGCACGGGCGTTACCGATATCGCAGGTCCAGTCCAGGCCCAGTGCATCGGCGCCCGCCTCGGCGATGCTTTCCAGCCACAGACCGCCGTTCTTGGTGAACAGGATCACTGGCACCTTGCGACCTTCGTGCTCTCGAATCAAACCGCTGACGATTTTCTTCATGTAGGCCAGCGAGAACTCCTGGTACGCCGCTGCCGACAGGTTGCCGCCCCACGTGTCGAAAATCTGCACCGCTTGCGCACCCGCCATGATCTGGCCGTTGAGATAGCTGGTGACCGACTGTGCGAGCTTGTCCAGCAGCAGGTGCATGGCTTGCGGGTTGTCGTAGAGCATCGCTTTGGTCTTGCGGAAGTCTTTCGACGAGCCGCCTTCGACCATATAGGTGGCGAGGGTCCACGGGCTGCCGGAGAAACCGATCAGCGGAACGCGCCCGTTCAGTTCCCGGCGAATGGTGCTGACCGCATCCATCACGTAGCCCAGGTCTTTGTGTGGATCGGGGATCGGCAGGGCTTCGATGTCGGCCAGGGTGCTGACGACTTTCTTGAAGCGCGGACCTTCGCCGGTTTCGAAGTACAGGCCCTGGCCCATGGCATCAGGGATGGTCAGGATGTCGGAAAACAGGATGGCCGCGTCCAGTTGTGGATAGCGGTCCAGCGGCTGCATCGTGACTTCGCAAGCGAACGCCGGGTTCATGCACAGGCTCATGAAATCGCCGGCCTTGGCACGGCTGGCGCGGTATTCAGGCAGATAGCGACCAGCCTGACGCATCATCCACACAGGGGTGACGTCAACAGGTTGCTTGAGCAGGGCGCGCAGGAAACGGTCGTTCTTCAGGGCAGTCATGTCGGCATCCGGAAAAAAAGTGCGGGCATTTTCTCAGAGCCGGACGCAAAAGGCACGGCAAGCGCCGCACCTTTTGTCTATCGGGTCAATTTGTCGCGGGGAAACCCGTAACTCGCAACACCACAAAGCACTGTGGGAGCTGGCTCGCCAGCGATGGCATCACTTCGGTCTACGTTGAAAACCGAGGTTTCTGCATCGCTGGCAAGCCAGCTCCCACAGGTATTGCGTTGCAGTTTCGACCGGGGGTCAGACGCCCAGGTAATCCAGGATCCCTTCAGCCGCATTGCGGCCTTCGAAGATCGCCGTTACCACCAGGTCGGAACCGCGAACCATATCGCCACCGGCGAAGATTTTCGGGTTGCTGGTCTGGTGCTTGTACTGACCTTGTTCCGGCGCCACGACGCGGCCCTGGCTGTCGGTCTGGATGCTGAACTGCTCGAACCAAGGCGCCGGGCTCGGACGGAAACCGAAGGCGATGACCACGGCATCGGCCGGGATGATCTCTTCGGAGCCCGGGATCGGCTCTGGGCTGCGGCGGCCACGGGCATCCGGCTCGCCGAGACGGGTCTCGACCACCTTCACGCCTTCGACCTTGTCTTCGCCGACAATCGCGATCGGCTGGCGGTTGTAGAGGAATTTCACGCCTTCTTCCTTGGCGTTCTTCACCTCTTTGCGCGAGCCTGGCATGTTCGCTTCGTCACGACGATAAGCACAGGTCACCGACTTGGCGCCCTGGCGGATCGAGGTACGGTTGCAGTCCATCGCCGTGTCGCCACCGCCAAGTACCACGACTTTCTTGCCTTTCATGTCGACGAAATCTTCCGGCGACTTTTCAAAGCCCAGGTTGCGGTTGACGTTGGCGATCAGGAAGTCCAGCGCGTCGTACACGCCCGGCAGGTCTTCCCCGGCAAAGCCGCCCTTCATGTAGGTGTAGGTGCCCATGCCCATGAATACCGCATCGTATTCTTCGAGCAGTTGCTCGATGGTCACGTCCTTGCCCACTTCGGTGTTCAGACGGAACTCGATGCCCATGCCGGTGAAGACTTCGCGGCGATTGCTCAGCACGGTCTTTTCCAGCTTGAACTCGGGGATGCCGAAAGTCAGCAGACCGCCGATTTCCGGGTTCTTGTCGAACACCACCGGGGTCACGCCGCCACGTACCAGCACGTCCGCACAGCCCAGGCCCGCAGGGCCTGCGCCGATGATCGCGACACGCTTGCCGGTCGGCTTGACCTTGGACATGTCCGGGCGCCAGCCCATGGCGAACGCGGTGTCGGTGATGTATTTCTCGACCGAACCGATGGTCACCGCGCCGAAACCGTCGTTGAGGGTGCAGGCACCCTCGCACAGACGGTCTTGCGGGCACACCCGGCCGCAGACTTCCGGCAGGGTGTTGGTCTGGTGCGACAACTCGGCGGCCTGGAGGATGTTGCCCTCGGCCACCAATTTGAGCCAGTTGGGAATGAAGTTGTGCACCGGGCACTTCCATTCGCAATACGGGTTGCCACAACCCAGGCAGCGGTGGGCCTGATCGGCCGACTGCTGGGGTTTGAACGGTTCGTAGATTTCGACGAACTCTTTCTTGCGTTGACGCAACAGTTTCTTCTTCGGATCTTTGCGCCCGACATCGATGAACTGGAAGTCGTTATTCAGACGTTCAGCCATTGTTAAAACCTCATCAAACTCTTCAGGCGCATATCACTGCGGATTGGCACGGGTGCTGGAAAGCAACGATTTCAGGTTGGCAGCCTTCGGCTTGACCAGCCAGAAGCGACGCAAGTAATCATCGAGGTTCTCGGCGAGTTCACGCCCCCACTCGCTGTCGGTTTCCTCAACGTACTCGTTCAGCACGCGTTGCAAATGGCTGCGGTAGGCTTCCATCGCCTCGCCGCTGATCCGCTGGATTTCCACCAGTTCGTGGTTGACCCGGTCAACGAAGGTGTTGTCCTGGTCGAGCACGTAGGCGAAACCGCCGGTCATGCCAGAGCCGAAGTTGTAACCGGTCTTGCCCAGTACGCAGACGAAACCACCGGTCATGTACTCGCAGCAGTGATCGCCAGTGCCTTCCACCACGGTGTGGGCACCGGAGTTACGCACAGCAAAACGCTCGCCTGCGGTGCCGGCGGCGAACAGCTTGCCCCCGGTGGCGCCATACAGGCAGGTGTTGCCGATGATGGCACTGTCCTGAGTCTTGTAGACGCTGCCCTTGGGCGGAACGATGACCAGCTTGCCGCCGGTCATGCCCTTGCCGACATAATCGTTGGCGTCGCCTTCCAGGTACAGGTTCAGGCCGCCGGCGTTCCATACGCCGAAGCTCTGGCCCGCAGTACCCTTGAAGCGGAAGGTGATCGGCGCATTCGCCATGCCCTGGTTGCCATGCTTGCGAGCGATTTCGCCGGAGATCCGCGCGCCGATGGAACGGTCGCAGTTGCAGATATCCAGGTCGAACTCGGCACCGCTCAGGTCGTTGATCGCCGAAGCAGCCATCTCGACCATTTTCTCGGCCAGCAGGCCTTTGTCGAACGGCGGGTTGCGGTCTACGCCACAGAACTGCGGCTTGTCCGCTGGCACATGGTCGCTGCCCAGCAACGGGGTCAGGTCCAGGTGATGCTGCTTGGCGGTCTGGCCTTCGAGGACTTCCAGCAGATCGGTACGACCGATCAGCTCTTCGAGGGAGCGCACGCCCAGCTTGGCCAGCCACTCACGGGTTTCTTCGGCGACGTAGGTGAAGAAATTCACCACCATGTCGACGGTACCGATGTAGTGGTCCTTGCGCAGTTTTTCGTTCTGGGTCGCGACGCCGGTGGCGCAGTTGTTCAGGTGGCAGATGCGCAGGTATTTGCAGCCCAGGGCGATCATTGGCGCGGTGCCGAAGCCGAAGCTTTCAGCGCCGAGGATCGCTGCCTTGATCACGTCGAGGCCGGTTTTCAGGCCACCGTCGGTCTGCACCCGAACCTTGCCGCGCAGGTCGTTGCCGCGCAGGGTCTGATGGGTTTCGGCCAGGCCGAGCTCCCACGGGGCGCCCGCGTACTTGATCGAGGTCAGCGGCGATGCGCCGGTGCCGCCGTCGTAGCCGGAGATGGTGATCAAGTCCGCGTAGGCCTTGGCCACACCGGCGGCGATGGTGCCAACGCCCGCTTCCGCTACCAGCTTCACCGAAACCAGCGCCTTCGGGTTGACTTGTTTCAGGTCGAAAATCAGCTGCGACAAGTCTTCGATGGAGTAGATGTCGTGGTGCGGCGGTGGCGAAATCAGGGTCACGCCCGGCACTGCATAACGCAGCTTGGCGATCAGGCCGTTGACCTTGCCGCCTGGCAACTGACCACCTTCGCCCGGCTTGGCGCCTTGAGCGACCTTGATCTGCAGCACTTCGGCGTTGACCAGGTATTCCGGGGTCACACCAAAACGGCCCGTCGCCACCTGCTTGATTTTCGAGCTCTTGATGGTGCCGTAGCGTGCCGGGTCTTCGCCGCCTTCGCCGGAGTTGGAGCGCGCACCGAGGCGGTTCATGGCTTCGGCCAGGGCTTCGTGGGCCTCAGGCGACAGGGCACCCAGGGAGATACCGGCGGAGTCGAAGCGCTTGAGCACCGATTCCAGCGGTTCGATCTCGCTCATATCCAATGGCGTGTCGAGGGTTTTGACTTTCAGCAGGTCGCGGATCATCGACACCGGGCGGTTATCCACCAGCGAGGTGTATTCCTTGAACTTGCTGTAGTCGCCCTGCTGCACGGCAGCTTGCAGGGTGTTGACCACGTCAGGGTTGTACGCGTGGTATTCGCCACCGTGGACGAACTTCAGCAAACCGCCCTGCTGGATCGGCTTGCGCGGGCTCCAGGCTTCGGTGGCCAGGGCTTTCTGCTCGGCTTCGATGTCGACGAAACGCGCACCCTTGATGCGGCTCGGCACGCCACGGAAGCTCAGGTTGCAGACTTCCTCGGACAGGCCGATGGCCTCGAACAACTGCGCACCACGGTACGAAGTGATGGTCGAGATGCCCATCTTCGACAGGATCTTCAGCAGGCCCTTGGTGATGCCTTTACGGTAGTTCTTGAACACCTCATAGAGGTCGCCCAGCACTTCACCGGTACGGATCAGGTCGCCAAGCACTTCGTAGGCCAGGAACGGATAAACGGCAGAAGCACCGAAACCGATCAATACGGCGAAGTGATGCGGATCGCGAGCGGTCGCGGTTTCCACGAGGATGTTGGAGTCGCAACGCAGGCCTTTTTCGGTCAGGCGGTGGTGCACCGCGCCGGTGGCCAGGGACGCGTGGATCGGCAACTTGCCCGGGGCAATGTGACGGTCGCTCAGCACGACCTGGGTACGACCGGCGCGCACGGCTTCTTCAGCCTGATCGGCGACGTTGCGGATCGCCGCTTCAAGGCCGACGCTCTCATCGTAATTAAGGTCGATGATCGCGCGCTCGAAGCCTGGGCGATCGAGGTTCATCAGCGAGCGCCATTTGGCCGGGGAAATGACCGGCGAGCTGAGGATCACGCGCGAGGCGTGTTCCGGCGACTCCTGGAAGATGTTGCGTTCGGCGCCGAGGCAGATCTCCAGCGACATGACGATCGCTTCACGCAGCGGGTCGATCGGCGGGTTGGTGACCTGCGCGAACTGCTGGCGGAAATAGTCGTACGGCGTGCGCACGCGCTGGGACAGCACGGCCATCGGCGTATCGTCGCCCATCGAGCCCACGGCTTCGTAGCCCTGCTCCCCGAGCGGACGCAGCACCTGATCGCGCTCTTCGAACGTGACCTGGTACATCTTCATGTATTGCTTGAGCTGATCGACGTCGTAGAACGCCGATCCGTGGTCGTTGTCTTCCATGGTCGCCTGGATGCGCAGGGCATTCTTGCGCAGCCATTGCTTGTACGGATGACGCGACTTCAGACGGTTGTCGATGGCGTCGGTGTCGAGGATCTGCCCGGTTTCGGTGTCAACGGCAAAGATCTGGCCCGGCCCGACACGGCCCTTGGCAAGCACGTCTTCAGGCTGGTAGTTCCAGACACCGATTTCCGAAGCCAGGGTAATGAAACCGTTCTTGGTGGTGACCCAACGCGCCGGACGCAGACCGTTACGGTCGAGCAGGCACACCGCGTAGCGACCGTCGGTCATTACCACGCCGGCCGGGCCGTCCCACGGTTCCATGTGCATCGAGTTGTATTCATAGAACGCACGCAGATCCGGGTCCATGGTTTCGACGTTCTGCCACGCTGGCGGAATGATCATCCGCACGCCACGGAACAGATCGATGCCACCGGTGACCATCAGCTCCAGCATGTTGTCCATGCTCGAGGAGTCGGAACCCACGCGGTTGACCAGCGGACCGAGCTCTTCCAGGTCCATCAGATCGTTGGTGAACTTGGTGCGACGAGCCACGGCCCAGTTGCGGTTGCCGGTGATGGTGTTGATCTCGCCGTTGTGCGCCAGGAAGCGGAACGGTTGAGCCAGCGGCCATTTCGGCAGGGTGTTGGTGGAGAAGCGCTGGTGGAACACGCAAATCGAAGTTTGCAGGCGCTCATCGCTCAGGTCTGGATAGAAGGCGGTCAAATCCGCCGGCATCATCAGGCCTTTATAAATGATGGTCTTGTGCGAAAAGCTGCACACGTAATGGTCGGTGTCAGCAGCGTTGGCCACGGACGACTTGCGACGGGAAGTGAACAGCTTGACGGCCATGTCCTGATCGCTCAGGCCTTCACCGCCGATGAATACCTGCTCGATCTGCGGCAGACGCTCGAGGGCCAGGCGCCCGAGGACGCTGGTGTCGATCGGCACTTTGCGCCAGCCGACGAGCTGCAGGCCGGCGGCAAGGATCTCGCGGTTCATGTTCTCGCGAGCGGCTTCGGCCTTGACCGGGTCCTGGTTGAAAAAGACCATGCCCACGGCATATTGCTTGGGCAGTTCGACGCCAAACGTTTCCTGGGCGATGGCTCGCAGGAACACGTCAGGCTTTTGAATCAGCAGACCGCAACCGTCACCGGTCTTGCCGTCGGCATTAATCCCACCGCGGTGGGTCATGCAGGTCAGGGCCTCGATGGCCGTTTGCAAAAGGGTATGACTGGGCTCGCCCTGCATATGGGCTATCAGGCCGAAACCGCAGTTATCCTTGAATTCATCGGGTTGGTACAGACCTGCTTTCATAGACACTTTCTCACCAGGCTGCCCCTTATCGAGGCAAATTTCTTTTCAATTCAACCACTTACCTTCCACGCTGGACGTACGCCAGCTTTGCGGGGGCAAAAGGGAGGTCATTGTACACACCGACACGGAGGCTCACAAATTTGACGACGAAATGTCGCAAATCTATGTCGCATTCATGAAAGGTTTAAAGCGATCTGCTGTGCTAGTCAAAACTTTTTTAATTCTGACCGCAACGACTCAAAGACTACTGTGACGCAGACACCACAAGGCACGCGGCCTGTGGGGCCAGCGCGCGCTTGCAGAAATTTTGAGGTGCTTGGAGAGGCGGCCTGGGTAAGGCCGCCGAATCTTCAGCGAGTTGTTGCCAGTTCCTGTTGGACGCTGGCGACAGTGCGAGGCCAAGGTTTACCAGCCTGAACCTTCGCTGGCAAGGCCTTGATGGCTGAAACGGCTGCATCACGACTGGCGAAGTTGCCGTAGGTGATCACATAAAGTGGCTTGCCGTTGAGGACCTTCTTGAAATAACGGTATTCACCGCCCTGCTCCTTGACGAAGCTTTGTGCGGCCGTTTCGGAGCTGGTACCGAGGATTTGCACCACATAATTACTCGGCGCCTGACCGGCGTACCAGGTACCTCCGGCAGCCTTGGTGGCGGCGGCTGGTTTTTCGGCAGGCTTGGCTGCGGCGACCGCCGGCTTGGCCGGAGCTGGAGCAGGCTTGGCGGCTGGCGCCGGAACCGGTGCAGGCTTGGCGGTAGCGACCTGCGTCGGGGCCGGAACCGGCTTGGCCGCAGGAGTCGGCGCAGGCCCGGCCGGAACGCCCGCAGGCGGCGCAGTGGTAGTTACGGTCGGCGGTGTCTCGCTGGAGCCCTCGAGCGGAACGCCATCGTCACCTTCGGTAATACCGCCCGCTGCTTCGGCCAGAGGACCACGCATGACAGGCTGCGAATTACCGACCAACGGCAGCGGCATCGGCTGCGTATTGCCGGCGAATTCGACGGCTGGTGCGCCGCCGTTCGCCTGAGGCGCGCCCTGGCCGAGCGGCAATTGCGCCTGCTCGTTGGCCGGAGCACCGGTGGTCGGTGCTTTGCTGCGACCTGGCATCAACCAGGCGGCGGCTACCGCGACCACGACGACGGCGGAAATCGCCAATACGTGTTTCTTCGGCATATTGAACCCCATACTTGGACGCTTCACCGCTGAGCGGCTGGCAATCATGGCTTCGATCATTGCATCGCGGGCAACCTGGTTGATATTGCCAGGCCAACCCTCGGAGCTTTCGTGAATATCAGAGATCTGATCTGCGGTGAAAAGTTCTATACCCCGACCTGCACCTTCGAGGCGCTGATCCAGATATTCGCGGGTCTCTTCTTCGGTGTACGGCTGTAACTCGATGACGTGGAAGCGCTCTTCCTCGAGGCTCAACTGCTCCAGTTGAGCAATCATCGACGACTCGCCAAACAGGAACACGTGCGGGCGACCTTCCGGTGCACCGGCACCCAGCGCCATCAACGCTTCGAGCGCGGATTCGTCGAGCTGCTCAGCATCGTCCACCAGCAGATAGACTTCCTGACCGGTGAGTGCCAGTTGCACCACCTGAGCCAGGATTGCGCCGATCTCGGCCTGGGCAACGTCCAGTGCCTGGGCCACCTGCCGCAGTACGCCAGCCGCATCGCCGGCGCCACGGGCGGAAACCACCACGCTCTGCACCGATTGTTTGTTGGTGCTGGCCACCAGGGCCTGACGCAGCAGGGTCTTGCCGCTGCCTTGTGGGCCTGTGACCACCAGCAGCAACTGGCTATAGCGCGCCAGATGATGCAACTGCCCCAGCACGGGTTTGCGCTGGGCCGGGAAAAACTTGAAGCCAGGCACCCGTGGAGCGAAAGGGTCATGACTCAACTGGTAATGGCCGAGGAAAGCCTCGTCGGCATGCAAACTAGTCATCGCGTTCTTATTAACCTTTAAGCTGAGCCAGGGCGCGGTAATCCGCTCCCAGCGTGGCCTGTAGAACCTCTTTCGGATAATCGTCGGTCACCACCGCTTCGCCCATGTGGCGCAGCAGCACCAGGCGCAAACGACCGTCGATCACTTTTTTATCAATTGCCATGTGTTCGAGGAAATTGGCTGGCGTCATCTCTTCAGGCGGAATGACCGGCAACCCGGCGCGCTGGAACAGCCGAATTCCGCGATCACGCTCCTGCTCGCTGATCCAGCCCAGGCGCGAGGACATCTCTAGCGCCATCACGGTGCCGGCAGCCACAGCCTCGCCATGCAGCCAGACACCATAGCCCATGTGGGTTTCGATGGCATGACCGAAGGTGTGGCCGAGGTTGAGCGTGGCTCGCACACCGGTCTCTTTCTCGTCGGCACCGACCACCGCTGCCTTGGCCGCGCAAGAGCGCTCGATGGCGTAGGTCAGGGCTTGCTGATCCAGGTTGCGCAGGCGATCGACATTGTCTTCGAGCCAGGTCAGGAATGGCTCATCGCAGATCAGACCGTACTTGATGACTTCCGCCAGACCGGCGGACAGTTCGCGGGCCGGCAGGGTATTGAGCGAGGTCGTGTCGATCAGCACGACGTTCGGCTGATAAAAGGCGCCGACCATGTTCTTGCCCAGCGGGTGGTTGATTCCGGTCTTGCCACCCACGGAAGAATCTACTTGCGACAACAGCGTGGTCGGGACCTGTATGAAATCGACACCACGCTGATAGCAGGCCGCGGCAAAACCGGCCATGTCACCGATAACGCCGCCGCCAAGGGCAATCACCGTGGTGCGGCGATCGTGCCGGGCGGTCAACAGACCGTCGAAAATCAGTTGCAGGGTTTCCCAGGTCTTGAAGGCTTCGCCATCGGGCAGCACCACGGAAATCACCGAGAACTGCGCCAGACTGCGGGTCAGACGTTCGAGATAGAGCGGCGCAACGGTTTCGTTGGAAATGATCGCCACTTGCCGCCCGCGAATATGCGGGGCCAGCAGCTCAGGCTGATCCAACAAACCTTCGCCAATATGAATCGGGTAGCTGCGCTCGCCTAGATCGACCTTGAGTGTCTGCATGTGTCCCCACAGTGAAGATGGAATCAGGCGTCCTGCCTTGAATTAACGAATGTCCACGGCCCCTGCTGGTCTGACGCCGTCCGGTAGCCATCCGCCACAACCGATTGCGGTCATGGCAGGACGCCGAGGATAGCGCATTTCGTGCAGCGCTTTAACGGGGCGGCAATTGCTGCAGACGCTCCAGAATATCGAGCACGACCATTCGCGGTGGCCGCTCATCGGTTTCCACCACCAGATCGGCGATTTCCCGATAGAGCGGATCGCGGATCGCCAGCAGATCCCGAAGGGTCTTGGCCGGATCGGCGGTGCGCAGCAAAGGGCGATTGCGGTCACGCGAAGTGCGCCCGACCTGCTGCTCAACGGAAGCATGCAGATAAACCACGCGTCCGCCGGCGTGCAGTGCCCGACGATTGGCTTCGCGCATGACTGCGCCACCACCGGTCGCCAGCACCACGCCGTCGTAATCGCATAGTTCGGCAATCATTGCCTGCTCGCGATCGCGAAAGCCCGGTTCGCCTTCTTTATCGAAGATCCATGGGATATTGGCGCCCGTGCGTAATTCAATTTCCTTATCGGAATCTTTGAATGGCAAGCGCAGCTCTTTGGCCAGCAACCGGCCGATGGTGCTTTTTCCAGCGCCCATCGGTCCTACAAGAATCAAATTTCGCACAGAATCAACGACTCACAGCAATCGCCTGGTTATTCATGATACGCGGAGTGAGAAACACCAACAGCTCGGATTTTTTCTCCGAAACCACGTCACGCCGGAAAAGGCGGCCAAGATACGGCACATCGCCAAGAAATGGCACCTTATCTACAACCTTGCTCTGAGTATTTGAGAAAACGCCGCCAATAACGATGGTCTCCCCGTCGTTGACCAGGACCTTGGCGTTGACTTCGTTTTTCTTGATCGGCGGCACATCCTGGACTTTGTTGAGGTAGTCCGGCTCGTCCTTGGTGACCTTCACTTCCATGATGATCCGGTTATCCGGCGTGATTTGCGGCGTTACTTCCAGCGACAGCGAAGCCTCCTTGAACGACACGGAAGTGGCGCCGCTGGAACTGGCTTCCTGGTAAGGAATCTCGGTGCCCTTGAGGATCTTCGCCGTTTCCTTGTCGGACGTGACCACCTTGGGCTGCGAGACAATTTCGCCGTTACCGGTTTTCTCCATGGCTGTCAGTTCAAGGTCCAGGAGGACATTGTCGGTGATGAAGGCAATGCCGATACCCGAGGTATTGTTGACCGCCCCCAAATCGACGAACGGCGAGTTGGTGCTGGTGCTACCCGGTGTACCGATGGTCGATGACGAATTGGCACCATTGCTGACCCCCGAAGTATTCCAGTTGCCTTTATTCTGGATCGAGCCACCCCAGCGCACGCCAAGACTCTTGTCGTAATCGACGTTGGCTTCGACGATTCGCGCCTCGATCATCACCTGGCGCACCGGAATATCCAGTTGCGCCACGATCCGCCGCAACTCGTCGAGCCGATCCTGTGTCTGGTAGGCAATGATGTTATTGGTGCGCTCATCGACAGTGATCGACCCCCGCTCGTCGACCTTCGCTTCGGCACTTGTTACCGACTGGAACAGCTTCGAGATATCGGCTGCCTTGGCGTAATTGACCTGAAGCAGCTCCCGCCGCAGCGGTGCCAGATCGGCGATCTGTTTCTGCGACTCCAGTTCCTGACGCTCTCTTGCGGCGATTTCATCGGCCGGCGCCACCAACAGGACGTTACCAATCTTGCGCTTGTCCAGCCCCTTGGTCTTCAACACCAGGTCCAGCGCCTGGTCCCAAGGCACGTTTTGCAGGCGCAATGTGATGCCACCCTGCACCGTGTCACTGGCCACCAGATTGAGATTGGTGAAATCGGCGATCAATTGCAGT
This sequence comes from Pseudomonas sp. Sample_16, assembly GCF_004307665.1. Taxonomy (NCBI): domain Bacteria; kingdom Pseudomonadati; phylum Pseudomonadota; class Gammaproteobacteria; order Pseudomonadales; family Pseudomonadaceae; genus Pseudomonas; species Pseudomonas sp. Sample_16. The sequence goes on along the minus strand of NZ_RCOB01000052.1, from coordinate 36,794 downwards.
ACCGAGCGCACATCGATGTCCTGGAAATTCAGCGAGAGCTTTTCGCCGCTGTAGGCGTAGCGGTCGGCATTGCGCTTTTGCAGGTCGTCGACGGTCATCGGGCGGATGCTGACGGTCAGCTTGTTGTCGGTCTGGTAAGTCGAATAATCGAAGGCGCCGCTGGGCTCGATGGTGATGGTGGCTCTGTCGCCGGTGACATTGGCATTGACGAACTGCACAGGCGTGGCGAAATCCTTGACGTCCAGGCGTACTCGCAACGGTTCGGGCAGACGGGTCCTGGCGAAACCGAGAATGATCTTGCCCTCGCGCTCCTGTATGTCGGGCGCAATGGAAGGGTCCGACAGATCAATCACTACATTGCCTTCTCCTTGCGTGCCACGCTGAAAATCCACTCCGCGTATGGCTTTGCTTGCCGTCGCAACCGGGCGTGCCGGGGTCGGGGCGGCAGTGGTAGTGGCAACCGGCCTGCGAGTCGCGCTTTTGCCACCCTGCCCAACCACTACAAACAGATTATTGCCTTCGATTCGGGTGTCGTACGGCGTCAGCTGGGTCAAATTGATGATCAGCCGCGTACGATCCTTGGCCTCGACCACGGTTGCGCTGCGGGCGTTACCCGCCCCCAGGTCACGAGTCTTGCTGGCCAGTTGGCTGACCACACCTGGCAGGTCGAGTGCGATCCGTGCTGGCGACTCAGTGGTGTACCCATGGGGAGCCGGCGGTGGCTCATCGAACGCCAGCTTCAACTCGACGCGGTCGCCCGGCAGTGCAGCGACATCGAGCGCTTTGAGGTTGGCCGCTTGTACCATCGGCGACAGCAACGCTATCCATAGCGACATTCCGAGGGTGGAGAAAATCCTGTTCATTTTTCGAATCCCACTATGAGTGCTCTTTCAAAGGGATGGTCCGCGGCCTTTCCAGCCAGGCACCCTGGCCATCCGGGACGATTTCGACCACATCGACCTGGGCGCTGCTGATGGCGACTATCCGGCCTTCGTTGCGCCCCAGGTAATCGCCGACCTTCAGCCGATGCACTCCGCCAGCCCCGCGTAACAATGCAAAGGAGCCAGCCGCATTGGAAATTGTGCCGACCATTTCAAACTGCTCGATATTGAATCCCTCGAGGTACTGCTTGACCCGGTTCGGGTCCGGCTTGACGTTGCGCGACCCGTGTTTCTGACCGGCCAGGTCGATTCTGACTTGCCGGGAAAACGGGCTGCGCAGGTTGGCAGCGTTGTAGGTGAATGTCGGGTAAGACCGAAATGTGGGCGTTGGTTCAATCTTCCCCGGTGCTCGCAGACGCATTTCGTTCATGTAGGCGTCCAGGTCGCTGAAGTCTTCGCCACTGTTACAACCGCCGAGCACGACCAGCAACATCACCATGCAAAGTCCGCGAACAAGGCTCATTGCTGCAGCCCTTTGTCGTTGTAGCGGTAGGTCTTGGCCAGGATGCTCATGCGCAGTTTCGGCCCGCCGTCAGGGTTGGCCGGGGCCAGGTCGAAATCGTGCAGGGTGACGATGCGCGGCAGACCGGCTACACCGCTGACGAACGTCGCCAGGTCGTGATAAGCGCCGGTGACGGTAATCTGGATCGGCAATTCGATGTAGAACGGCTGGGTCACCTCCGGCAGCAGTTTGATTTCTTCGAATTCCAGGCCACTGCCCAGACCGGTGCGAGTGATGTCTTCCAGCAGACCGGGGACTTCGGTATCACTGGGCAATTGCCGCAGCAGCACACCAAAGGAGTTTTCCATCTCTTTCATCTGTTGCGTGTAAAGCTCGAGGTTTGCCGCCATGTGCGCCTTGGTGGCGAACTGCTCTTTGAGGGTCGACTCTTCCTCACGCTTGAGATCTAGCTGGTTCTCAAGCTCGCTGGTGGACATGCTGTAACCCAGCGACAACACCAGAACCATCAGCAGCACACCCACCAACACCTTGATCGCGGGCGGCCAGGAACCGATATTGCTCGTATCCAGTTCGTTGATATCGATCTTGCGCAGCCCTTCGAACCATTCAGACGGAGTCATTTCCCGCCCTCCACCGCAGCCGGCTGGGTCTGCCGCACGCTCAACTGAAAGACGTTGGCTTGATCCAGTTGTCCGGCAGTGGTCGCTTTCACCTCGGTCAGGCTGGGGGCATCAAACCAATCGGAGGCATCCAGGTTGCGCATCAAATCGGATACACGATTGTTCGACTCTGCCGCACCGGTGATCGACAGGGTCTTGCCTGACATTTTGACTTCAGTGAAATACACCCCATCCGGCAGGGTTCGCGCCAGCTGATCAAAAATCCGCCCGCTGATCGGCCGGTTGCCCTGCAAGTCCTGGATGATCCGCATGCGCTCGACCAGTTGCTGACGGCGAGCCTTGAGCTCACTGATCTGCTTGATCCGCTCGTCGACCACGACAATTTGCTTGCCGATGTAATCATTGCGCGCAATCTGACGGCTGATGGCACCGTCGATGGCCTGATTGGCGATCAGCACAGCGCCTGCCGATCCCACCAGCACGCCGACCAGAGTCAGCAGAAAGCGTTTGCGACGTTGCTCGCGCAGTTCTTCCCGCCAAGGTAAAAGATTGATCCGTGCCATCAGTCGAAACTCCTGAGGGCCAGCCCGCAGGCAATCATCATGGCCGGGGCATCGCTGGTCAGGGCCGCGGCATTGACCTTGCTGCTCAGGGTCATCTCGAAAAACGGATTGGCTACCTGCGTCGGCGTGCCCAATTGCTGCTCGATCAATTGGTCCAGCCCCGGAACCGAAGCGGTCCCGCCTGCCAAAAGGATCTGATCAACGGAGTGGTACTGACCGGAAGCAAAGAAAAACTGCAACGAGCGGGATACCTGCTGAACCAGAGCTTCGCGAAAAGGCTGCAACACTTCACGCTCATAGTCGTCAGGCAGCCCGCCCTGCTTCTTCGCCCGCCCCGCCTGTTCAACGGTCAGGTTGTAGCGACGCTGGATTTCCTCGGTCAGTTGTCGCCCGCCAAACAGTTGTTCGCGGGTATAGATGATCCGCCCTTTGTGCAGCACGCTCAGGGTGGTCATGGTTGCGCCGATATCGACCACCGCTACCAGGCGCTCCTTCGACGCCGCCAACTGATTGGCCAGCAAGCCGAACGAACGTTCCAGCGCGTAGGCTTCGACATCAACCACCCGTGCAGTCAGGCCGGCCAGGGTCAATGCCGCTTCACGAACCTCGACGTTTTCCTTGCGACAGGCGGCGAGCAGCACATTGACCCGCTCGGGGTTACGTGTCGACGCGCCCTGGACTTCGAAATCGATGGCGACTTCATCCAGCGGATAAGGGATGTACTGATCGGCCTCGATCTTGAGCTGGCTTTCCATCTCGTCATCGGAAAGCCCCGCATCCATTTCGATAGTCTTGGTGATCACCGCCGAGCCGGCCACGGCGACGGCGACGTTCCTGACATTGGTTCTGGCCTTGACCACTACGCGGGAAAGGGCCTGGCCCACACCTTCGAGCTCTGCGATGTTTTTCTCGATAACCGCACTGGCAGGCAGTGGCTCGACCGCGTAGGCCTCCACCCGGTAACGGTCGCCCTGACGGCTCAGCTCCAGGAGCTTCACCGAAGTTGAGCTGATGTCGATCCCTAAAAGCGTATTGGCTTTTTTGTTGAAGAGTCCTGGCACTAGCAATTCCCTATGACTATCCGTGAGTTACGGACTCTGTAATGTGTATTGCGTTCCCTCCGCCCGTCTTGACAGCTGCCGTCAATGACGCCTGCGGCGGAAAAATGCTTATAATGCCCAGCGTTTTTTTCCGCTTTCTCAAGCGCGGGTCGTTCGCCTTTAGCCTGAACCCTGATGCCTAATTCATTTTTTGCCCTGGATATCCAAAAGCCTTGATTCGTCTGCTGAAATTTTTCGGTTGGTCCATCGTCGCGGTTTTCTGCGGACTGCTTCTGGGTCTGAGCGGGGCGTTTCTTTACCTTAGCCCCGGATTGCCGTCCGTGGAGGCTTTGAGAAGCATTCAGTTGCAGATTCCATTGCGGGTCTACAGCAGCGATAACAAGTTGATCGCAGAATTTGGCGAAATGCGCCGTACCCCGATCAAGTTCGCCGACATTCCACCCAATTTCATAAATGCGTTACTAAGTGCTGAAGACGACAACTTCGCCAACCATTACGGCGTCGACCCCAGCAGCCTGATGCGCGCGGCGACCCAACTGGTCAAAAGTGGCCACATCCAGTCCGGCGGCAGCACCATTACCATGCAGGTAGCGAAGAACTTCTTCCTGACCAGCGAACGCAGCTTTTCCCGCAAGACCACGGAAATCCTCCTGGCACTGCAGATTGAACGCCAGCTGACCAAGGACGAAATCCTTGAGCTGTACGTCAACAAGATCTACCTGGGCAACCGTGCCTACGGTATCGAAGCTGCCGCGCAGGTGTATTACGGCAAGTCGATTCGCGACGTCAGCCTGGCGCAGATGGCCATGATCGCCGGCCTGCCCAAGGCCCCGTCTCGTTTCAACCCGTTGGCCAACCCGGCCCGCAGCAAAGAGCGGCGCGACTGGATCCTGGGGCGCATGTACAAACTGGGCAAAATCACTGAAGCCGATTACACCGCGGCGATCAACGAACCGCTGAACGCCAGCTATCACGTGCCGACACCGGAAGTGAACGCCCCTTACATCGCCGAGATGGCCCGCGCCGAAATGGTCGGCCGCTATGGTAGCGACGCCTATACCGAAGGTTTCCGCGTCACCACTACCGTGCCCAGCAACCTTCAGGAAATGGCCAACACCGCCCTCCACGAAGGCCTGATGACCTACGACCAGCGTCACGGCTACCGAGGCCCCGAATCACGCCTGCCGGGCAAGACCCGCGAAGCCTGGGCCACCGAACTGACCAAGCAGCGCACCATCAGCAGCCTTGAGCCGGCCATCGTTACCCAGGTCGACAAGACCGGGCTGCAGGTGCTGACCCGCACCGGAAAGGAACACGTCAGCTGGGAAACCATGAAATGGGCTCGCCCTTTCCTGAACACCAACAGTATGGGGCCCAATCCGAAGCAGCCGTCGGATGTCGCCCAGGTTGGCGACTTGATCCGTGTACAACGCCAGCCGGACAATTCGCTGAAGTTCAGTCAGGTTCCCCAGGCTCAGGGTGCGCTGGTGTCCCTCGACCCACAAAATGGCGCGATCCGCTCGCTGGTGGGTGGCTTTGCCTTTGAGCAGAGCAACTACAACCGCGCACTGCAGGCCAAGCGTCAGCCTGGGTCGAGCTTCAAGCCATTCGTGTACAGCGCTGCGCTGGACAATGGCTACACCGCCGCCAGCCTGGTGAACGATGCGCCGATCGTTTTCGTCGATGAGTACCTGGACAAGGTCTGGCGCCCGAAGAACGATACCAACACCTTCCTTGGCCCGATTCGTTTGCGTGAGGCGCTGTACAAGTCGCGCAACCTGGTATCGATCCGCTTGCTGCAAGCGATGGGCGTCGGCAAGACCATCGACTACATCAGCCGCTTCGGCTTCAACAAGCAGGATTTGCCACCCAACCTGTCGCTGGCACTGGGCACCGCAACGCTGACGCCGATGGAGATCGCCACCGGTTGGGCCACGTTTGCCAACGGTGGCTACAAGATCACTCCTTACATCATCGACAAAATCGAAAGCCGCAACGGCGACACGCTTTTCGTCGCCAATCCGCCCAGCGTGCCGAAGGGCGGCGCAGCCACCGACGGCATTGCCGCGCCAGTTGCCGAAGCTTTCACGGTCAACGCAACGCCGAGCGATGCCATGAACGCACAACCGACACCCCAAGCACCGGCGGTGGCTGAACGCATTGTTGATGGCCGCACGACCTACATCCTCAACAGCATGCTCGAGGACGTTATAAAACTCGGCACCGGGCGTCGTGCGCTGGCCTTGGGTCGCAGCGACATCGCGGGTAAAACCGGTACCACCAACGAATCCAAGGACGCCTGGTTCTCCGGTTACAACGCCGATTACGTGACCACCGTCTGGACCGGCTTCGACCAGCCTGAAAGCCTGGGGCGCAAGGAGTTTGGCGGCACCGTAGCCCTGCCGATCTGGATGAACTACATGGCCGCCGCGCTCAAGGACCTGCCGCCGCATACGCAGCCAGAGCCCGAAGGCATCCTCAGCTTGCGAGTCGACCCGATCAGCGGCCGCGCCGCCACTCCAGGCACGCCGGGCGCCTACTTCGAGCTGTTCAAGGCCGAGGACACGCCACCGTCGATGAACGAGCTGGGTAACGGCATTACGCCGGGCAGCCCGCTGCCGGCGGATGAAGCGGCGCCGATCGATTTGTTCTGATTTCAGCGCCAACAGAAAGCCCTGCCTTCGTGAAAGTGCGGGGCTTTTTTGTGCCTGCAGGATTGATCGTTCCCACGCTTCGCGTGGGAATGCAGCCAGGGACGCTCCGCGTCCCATCCAGAGCCGAACGCAGAGGCATTCCCACGCGGAGCGTGGGAACGATCACCCGCCAGACAAAAAAAAGCCCCGACTCAAAACGAGCCGGGGCTTTTCGGTTGAAGCGCTACAACGACTTAGCCGTTGAACACGTCATCCACGCTTTTGAGCGGGTAGTTCTTCGGATACGGCAGGGTTGCCACACCGGTCTCGATTGCGGCTTTAGCCACGGCATCGGAGATCAGGGTGATCAGACGCTTGTCCATTGGCTTCGGAATGATGTACTCACGACCGAATTCCAGCTTGATGCCGCCGTAGGCGTCGCACACTTCCTGAGGTACCGGCAGTTTGGCCAGTTCGCGCAGGGCGTTGGCTGCTGCCACTTTCATTTCTTCGTTGATGCGCTTGGCGCGAACATCCAGGGCACCACGGAAGATGAACGGGAAGCCAAGTACGTTGTTGACCTGGTTCGGGTAGTCCGAACGGCCGGTGGCCATGATCACGTCGTTACGGGTGGCATGGGCCAGTTCCGGGGAGATTTCCGGATCAGGGTTCGAGCAAGCGAACACGATCGGGTTAGGCGCCATGGACAGCAGGCCTTCAGCGCTCAGCAGGTTCGGGCCGGACAGGCCGACGAACACGTCAGCACCTTGCAGTGCATCAGCCAGGGTGCGCTTTTCGGTCGCGTGAGCGAAAACAGCCTTGTACTGGTTCAGGTCGTCACGGCCGGAGTGGATCACGCCGGTACGGTCGATCATGTAGATGTTTTCGATATTGGCGCCCATGCTCACCAGCAATTTCATGCAGGAGATGGCGGCAGCACCGGCGCCCAGGCAGACGATCTTGGCTTGCGGCAGGGTTTTGCCGGCGATTTCCAGGGCGTTGATCATACCGGCTGCGGTCACGATCGCGGTGCCGTGCTGGTCATCGTGGAATACCGGGATGTCGCACTGTTCGATCAGAGCGCGTTCGATCTCAAAGCACTCAGGTGCCTTGATGTCTTCCAGGTTGATGCCACCGAAGGTGATGGAGATGCGCTTGACGGTGTCGATGAAGGCTTGCGGGCTTTCGGAGTCGACTTCGATGTCGAAAACGTCGATGCCGGCGAAGCGCTTGAACAGCACGCCTTTACCTTCCATCACTGGCTTGGAAGCCAATGGGCCGAGGTTACCCAGGCCGAGAATCGCGGTGCCATCGGAAATGACTGCAACCAGGTTGCCTTTGCCGGTGTATTTGTAGGCCAGTTCAGGATCGCGGGCGATTTCGCGTACTGGTTCGGCTACGCCGGGGCTGTAGGCCAGCGACAGGTCGCGGGCGGTAGCGGTGGCCTTGGTGAGCTCGACACTCAGCTTCCCTGGACGAGGATGGGCGTGATATTCGAGAGCGGCAGTTTTCAGATCAGACATTTTGGCATTCCGCTTTTACTGTTGGACAGACTGGTCAGCGAGGATACGCGCCTCGCAAAATCCCCACAAGACTGACCGGTCACCCCTGTCAAGCGCCCGGCCATACGACTTTGGCCCAAGAGCCACGGAACACAAGGGATAGACTGTTCACAATCGATAGAAAAAATGTCTACAATTTTTTATCAATGTGCCACTTGCAGCATCGCCGGATCGGTCAGCGGCAACACCCAGCGCGCCTGACCCTCCTTGAGACCGCCACGACGGGAACGGTCCAGCACCCAGCCACGCGCCTCAATCTGCTTGCCCTTGAGACTTTCCAGCGAGGCCACATCGAATCGGGTCAGCAAATTGGGTGCAACGCGCAATACAACCGAGTCCTGCAACTCGATCCAAATCCCGCCACGATTGCGCTGAACCCTGCTCACACGGCCACTGAGCAGAGCGAATCCGGAAACGCTGATTTGATCCGCCTGCAACACGGGCGACTGGCGCCACACGCCGAGTCCGGATTGGCGGGCACTGCGTTCCGCTGCCTGCTGACAGTCGATCAGATCGGTATTCGGCGCGACTGCCACGAGAAACCCCAGGCCTTCGGCGAGCATTTGCGCTTCGAGGTTGGCGCCGTCGGCACCATAGACATGGGCCAACGTCCGGCCATAGCGGTCTTTGCTTTCTTTGCCGGGCCGCAGGCCGACTCGCCCATCACTCGCCGCCACCAAATCTTCCAGGCGTTTTCGTGCAGCGACGGCGAACGGCTCGTCGGAGCGCCCTTTCTTGCCCAACTCCGGCGTATTCAAGCCGATCATGCGCACATTGCGACCATCGCTCAGGCGCAGCGTGTCGCCGTCGACCACTCGCTGGACTGCGACCGATGCCAGCCCGGCCGGAGCCGGACAAAAGGCCTGGGCCGCTGAGAGCCAAATCGCAGACAGAAAAAAGGCGCCCGCAAGGGACGCCTTTTTCATCAGCATGGAAAAACCGCAACGGCCTCCCAAGTTGATCGGCCTTAGGCCTTTTTCGCGCCGAAAGCACCGAAACGGTCTGCGAAGCGCTGAACGCGGCCGCCAGTGTCCAGAGTCTTCTGCTTACCGGTGTAGAACGGGTGGCATTCGTTGCAAACGTCGATCGCCAGGGCTTTGCCGAAGGTCGAACGGGTTTCGAACTTGTTGCCGCAGCTGCAGGTAACAGCAACTGCTGGGTATTCTGGATGGATATCAGCTTTCATGGTGTTTTCCTCAGGCTAGCGTGCCGCCACCCAACACTATTGTTGAATACCGCACGTAATTAGGCCGCGGATTCTACCAGACAATGCCAATCACGCAAGCTGTCCCTCAAACCGGTCGTCTGCTAGGCTCGCGGCCTGCTACTTCACCCCTACATCGAGAAAACGCGTGCCCGACGCCATTCTGCGCCTCGCCCTGCCTTCGCCGCTGCGCCGCCTGTTCGACTACCGCGCTCCGGCCGGCGTTCGGCGCGAACAGTTGCACCCCGGCATGCGCCTGCGAGTGCCATTTGGCCGTCGCGAGATGATCGGGATCCTGGTGGAAGTCACCGACACCAGCGAAGTGCCAGCGGAAAAACTCAAGCCCGCGCTGGCCTTGCTCGACGCCACACCACCACTTCCCCCGGCGTTATTCAAGTTGTGCCTGTGGACCTCCCAGTATTACCAGCACAGCCTCGGCGATACCTTGAGCTGGGCCTTGCCCGTATTGCTGCGCCAGGGCGAACTGGCCGAAGCGCGGCAGGAACGCTTCTGGTCTGCCGCGCCGGGTGCGAGTCTCGATGACCCGCGTATCGCCCGCGCCCCGCGCCAGCGTGAAGCTTTGGCGACACTGGCGCAGCACCCCCATGGCGTCGCTCACCAGTTGCTGAGCAAGCTGATGCTGAGCAAAGACAGCCTGGATTTGCTGCTGGCCAAGGATCTGGTGCAAGTTGAAATCCGCCGCCACGCGCCTGGTGTCCGCCATGAACACTGGCTGGCCCAGCCCGAATTGCCGCTCAACGCGGAACAGCGTGCAGCGTACGAAGCGATCCGCGCCGGGTTCGACAGTTATCACGCTTTTCTGCTGGCCGGTGTCACCGGCAGCGGCAAGACCGAAGTCTACTTGCAGCTGATCCGCGAGACCCTTGAGGCCGGCAAGCAAGCGTTAGTGCTGATCCCGGAAATCAATCTCGGTCCGCAAACCCTGGCGCGATTCGAGCAGCGCTTCAATGCGCGCATCGCGCTGATCCACTCGGCGGTCAACGACCGCGAACGCCTTGAGGCCTGGCTGGCCGCCCGAGATGGCGAAGCCGACATTATTATCGGCACCCGCTCGGCGCTGTTCACACCGATGAAAAATCCGGGGCTGATCATCATCGACGAGGAGCATGACGGCTCCTATAAACAGCAGGAAGGCCTGCGCTACCATGCCCGCGACCTGGCATTGGTGCGGGCACGGCAGGAAAACATCCCGATCGTGCTCGGCTCGGCCACGCCCTCTCTGGAAAGCCTGCACAACGCCTATACCGGTCGCTACGGCTTGCTGCGACTGAATGAACGCGCTGGCGGTGCCAAGCAACCGCGCTTCCTGCGCCTGGATGTGAAGAGTCGTCCGCTGGACAGCGGCATTTCCGGACCGATGCAACAAGCCATCGGCCAGACCCTGGCTGCCGGTCAGCAGGTGCTGGTGTTCCTCAATCGCCGAGGCTTTGCGCCGACCCTGCTTTGCCATGACTGCGGCTGGATGTCCGAATGCCAGCGCTGCGACGCACGCATGACCGTGCACCAGCGTTACGGCGAACTGCGTTGCCACCATTGCGGCTATGTCGAACGCGTACCCCGCCAATGCCCTAAATGCAACAAGGTCGACTTGCGCCCGGTGGGTGCCGGCACCGAACGGGCTGAAGAGCGTCTGGCGATCCTGTTTCCGGACTATCCGGTCCTGCGGGTCGACCGCGACAGTACCTCACGAAAGGACGCGATGAACCAGTTGTTCGCGACCATCCAGAAAGGCCAACCGTGCATTTTGATCGGCACGCAAATGCTTGCCAAAGGTCATCACTTTCCGCGAGTGACGCTGGTGTCGATTCTCGACGCCGACGGCGGGCTGTTCTCCGGCGACTTCCGTGCCAGTGAACGCATGGCGCAATTGATTGTTCAGGTCGCGGGCCGCGCAGGCCGTGCCGAAGAACCGGGCAAGGTGATCATCCAGACGCATCTTGCTGACCATCCGTTGTTGATCCAACTGACCGAACAGGGCTATTTCGCCTTTGCCGAACAAGCCTTGAGCGAACGCCGCGCAGCGGGCTTGCCGCCGTTTGCGCACCTGGCGTTGCTGCGCGCCGAAGCGCATAAACCAGGGCAAGCGGAAGGCTTTCTCGATGAGGCGTGCAGCGAGGCCGAGCGCCTGCTGATCGAACAGAACCTGACCGGCATCGAGCTGCTGGGCCCGGTGCCAGCGCCGATGGAGCGCCGGGCAGGGCGGTATCGCGCGCAGTTGCTGTTGCAGGCGACCGCCCGGGCGCCGCTGCATCGATTGCTGGCCAGTTGGTTGCTGGTACTGGAGCAGATGCCGAGTGGGCGTGCGGTGCGCTGGTCTCTGGATGTTGATCCAGTCGATTTGTATTGATGGCAACTGTGGCGAGGGAGCTTGCTCCCGCTCGACTGCAAAGCAGTCGTAAATATGGCACCTCGAGCCGTTCAGTGAGACCGCGGGGCCTGAATTCAGGGCCGCTCCGCGCCCCACCGGGAGCAAGCTCCCTCGCCACAGGTTAATCGTCTGCCGTAAGTCCGCAATGAACCTACAATGGTTGGCAAGCCTGCTCCGGCAACGGATAATGCCCAGTTTTTCCACCAGCGCATGATGCGCCCGCCGCGCCAGCGGTCGAAAGAGAAGACCATGAAAGACACCATTCGCCAGCTGATCCAACAAGCCATCACCCAACTCGTCAACGAAGGTGTGTTGCCTGAAGGCCTGTCGCCGGCGATCCAGGTGGAAAACTCGCGCGACAAGAAAAACGGCGATTTCGCCAGCAACATCGCCATGATGCTGGCCAAACCGGCGGGCATGAAACCGCGCGACCTGGCGGAAAAAATCATCGCTGCGCTGCCGGCCGACGAAAACGTCAGCAAGACCGAAATCGCCGGTCCCGGCTTCCTGAATTTCTTCCAGAACACCGATGCCCTGGCCTCACGCCTCGACGCGGCCCTGGCCGATGGCAATATCGGCGTGCGCAAGGCTGGCCCGCTGCAGCGCACCGTTGTCGACCTGTCGGCACCGAACCTGGCCAAAGAGATGCACGTCGGCCACTTGCGCTCGACCATCATCGGCGATGGCGTGGCTCGCGTATTGGAGTTCCTGGGCGACACCGTGATCCGTCAGAACCACGTCGGCGACTGGGGCACCCAGTTCGGCATGCTGATGGCGTACCTGCAGGAAAACCCGATCACCAGCGACGAGCTGTCGGACCTGGAGAACTTCTACCGCGCCGCCAAGCAACGCTTCGACGAATCCGCAGAGTTCGCCGACCGCGCCCGCGGCCTGGTGGTCAAGTTGCAGGCTGGTGACGCCGACTGCCTGGCGCTGTGGACCAAGTTCAAGGACATCTCGCTGTCGCACTGCCAGAAAATCTACGAGCTGCTCAACGTCAAACTGACCATGGCCGACGTCATGGGCGAAAGCGCCTACAACGACGACCTGATCAACGTGGTCAACGACCTCAAGGCCGCCGGCATGCTGGTCGAGAGCAACGGCGCGCAATGCGTGTTCCTTGACGAGTTCAAGAATGCCGATGGCGACCCGCTGCCGGTGATCATCGTCAAGGCCGACGGCGGCTACCTCTACGCCACCACCGACCTGGCGGCCGTGCGCTACCGCAGCGGCACACTCAAGGCTGATCGCGCGCTGTACTTCGTCGACCAGCGTCAGGCCCTGCACTTCCAGCAAGTGTTCGCCGTGGCGCGCAAGGCCGGCTTCGTGACCCATCCGATGGAGATGGAACACATGGGCTTCGGCACCATGAACGGCGCCGATGGCCGTCCGTTCAAGACCCGAGACGGTGGCACCGTCAAGCTGATCGACCTGCTGACCGAAGCCCAGGAACGCGCCTACACCCTGGTGAAAGACAAGAACCCCGAGCTGGCCGAAGCCGAGTTGCGCAACATCGCCAAGGTGGTGGGCATCGGTGCGGTGAAATACGCCGACCTGTCCAAGCATCGCACCAGCGACTACAGCTTCAACTTCGACCTGATGCTCAACTTCGAAGGCAACACCGCGCCGTACTTGCTGTACGCCTACACCCGCGTGGCCGGTGTGTTCCGCAAACTCGGCAAGGACTTCAGCGAAGTCGAAGGCCAGATCGTGCTCGAAGCGGCCCACGAACATGAGTTGGCAGCGAAACTCGCGCAGTTCGGCGAGATCCTGAACAATGTGGCTGAAAAAGGCACGCCGCACATCCTCTGCACCTACCTGTACGACGTCGCCGGCCTGTTCTCCAGCTTCTACGAGAACTGCCCGATCCTCGCCGCCGACACCCCGGCACAAATGCAGAGCCGTCTGCGCCTCGCCGCGCTGACCGGTCGCACTCTCAAGCAAGGCCTGGAACTCTTGGGCCTGGAAACACTGGAGCGCATGTAAGTTGGCTGCCAAGAAAAAACCTGCACCCAAACGTGGCGCCAGCCGTTACCAAGCTCCAGCGAAGCAACCGATCCCGGGTTGGCTGTGGATGGCCATCGGCCTGACGGTCGGTGCATTCATCGTGTTCCTGATGAAACTGGAGCCGGGCAAAGGCAGCGATACGGTCAAGCGCGAGAAGGTCGAGCAACAGCAGAAAGCCAGCAAGATTGCCGAGGCCAACAAGACTCCGCCGAGCCCGACGCAACCGGTAAAGCCGAAATACGACTTCTACACCCTGCTGCCGGAATCGGAAGTCATCGTGCCGCCGGATGCCGTGCCGGAGAAAACCCTGCCGACGCCACAAGTGCCAGCCATTCCGACCACGCCGGTGACCCCGGCCGAAGCGGCGAAGATCGACACCGCCCGCGCCCAGGCAGCCCTGGCCGGCATTACGCCGCCACCCGCGCCACCTGTCACCAAGGCCGCGCCGGTAACCAAGTTCTTCCTGCAGGCCGGTTCGTTCCGCAAGGAGACTGATGCGGACAAGGTTCGGGCGCAGATCATCCTGCTCGGCCAGGCGGTGGCGGTGGAATCGGGAACGGTGAAAGACGAAACCTGGTACCGGGTACTGGTCGGACCGTTCAGCAATCGCGAACAACTGACCACTGCACAGAAACAACTGGCCGGCGCCGGGTTCAGCAACCTGCTGTTACAACAACGCCAGAGCCGCTAACGCCGTGTTCGATCGTTCCCACGCTCTGCGTGGGAACGCCTCAAGGGACGCTCCGCGTTCCAGCGCCGGGAGGGACGCAGAGCGTCCCGGGCTGCATTCCCACGCAGAGCGTGGGAACGATCACGCTAAACACCGCTCGTCCCCTCTCCCGTCCCGCAGTTGAAATCCACTCCACCACCCCCATATGAAGGGGCATAAGGCATTTTCGCCCCGCTGCGTGGAGACTCTTCCCTTGACCACCATCGTTTCAGTTCGCCGCCACGGCAAAGTCGTCATGGGCGGCGACGGCCAGGTTTCGCTTGGCAACACCGTGATGAAAGGCAACGCGAAAAAAGTTCGTCGCCTGTACCACGGCCAGGTCATCGCCGGTTTTGCCGGTGCCACCGCTGACGCCTTTACCCTCTTCGAACGCTTCGAAGGCCAGCTGGAAAAACACCAGGGCCATCTGGTCCGCGCCGCTGTCGAGCTCGCCAAAGAATGGCGTACCGACCGTTCCTTGAGCCGCCTCGAAGCCATGCTCGCCGTCGCCAACAAAGACGCGTCCCTGATCATCACCGGCAACGGTGACGTGGTTGAACCCGAAGACGGTTTGATCGCCATGGGCTCCGGCGGCGCCTACGCTCAGGCAGCCGCCAGCGCGCTGCTGAAAAAAACCGATCTGTCGGCCCGGGAAATCGTCGAGACCGCTCTCGGCATCGCCGGCGACATCTGTGTATTCACCAACCACACCCAGACCATTGAGGAGCAGGACTGCGCCGAGTAAGCCCGTGCAGGCCATCGCGCCACGGCTCATTCTTGCTTGAGGTCCGCTAAATACTATGTCCATGACTCCCCGTGAAATCGTCCACGAACTCAATCGCCATATCATCGGCCAGGACGATGCCAAGCGCGCCGTCGCCATTGCCCTGCGCAATCGCTGGCGCCGGATGCAGCTGCCCGAAGAGCTGCGCGTCGAAGTAACGCCGAAGAACATCCTGATGATCGGCCCGACCGGTGTCGGTAAAACCGAGATCGCCCGGCGCCTGGCCAAGTTGGCCAATGCTCCGTTCATCAAGGTCGAAGCGACCAAGTTCACCGAAGTCGGCTACGTTGGCCGTGATGTCGAGTCGATCATTCGTGACCTTGCCGATGCGGCCATCAAGCTCTTGCGCGAGCAGGAAATCGTCAAGGTTCGCCACCGCGCCGAAGACGCCGCCGAAGAGCGCATCCTCGACGCCCTGCTGCCGCCGGCGCGCATGGGCTTCAGCAACGACGACACCCCGACAGCCGATTCCAACACCCGCCAACTGTTCCGCAAACGCCTGCGCGAAGGTCAGCTGGATGACAAGGAGATCGAAATCGAAGTCGCCGAAATGGCCGGCATCGAGATCGCCACGCCGCCGGGCATGGAAGAAATGACCAACCAGCTGCAAAGCCTGTTCGCCAACATGGGCAAGGGCAAAAAGAAGTCCCGCAAGCTCAAGGTCAAAGAAGCGCTGAAACTGGTGCGCGACGAAGAAGCCAGCCGCCTGGTCAACGATGAGGAATTGAAGGCCAAGGCCCTGGAAGCGGTCGAGCAGCACGGCATCGTGTTCATCGACGAAATCGACAAGGTCGCCAAGCGCGGCAATTCCGGTGGCGTCGACGTGTCCCGCGAAGGCGTGCAGCGCGACCTGCTGCCGCTGATCGAAGGCTGCACCGTCAACACCAAGCTGGGCATGGTCAAGACCGACCACATCCTGTTCATTGCCTCCGGCGCCTTCCACCTGAGCAAGCCGAGCGACCTGGTGCCCGAGCTGCAAGGTCGCCTGCCGATTCGCGTCGAACTCAAGGCGCTGTCGCCGGAAGATTTCGAGCGCATCCTCAGCGAGCCGCACGCTTCGCTCACCGAGCAATATTGCGCACTGCTGAAAACCGAGGGCCTGGGCATCGAGTTCCAGCCGAGCGGCATCAAGCGCATCGCCGAGATCGCCTGGCAGGTCAACGAGAAAACCGAAAACATCGGTGCCCGTCGCCTGCACACGCTGCTCGAGCGCCTGCTGGAAGAGGTATCGTTCAGTGCCGGCGACCTGGCCAGCAGCCACGACGGCAAGGTCATCCAGATCGACGCTGACTACGTCAACAGCCACCTCGGTGAATTGGCGCAGAACGAAGACCTGTCCCGTTATATCCTGTAAGCCATGCGACCCCTTGTAGGAGCACAGCTTGCTGGCGATGGCGCATTTGAAATCGCCATCGCCGGCAAGCCGTGCTCCTACAGGTGGCTGACCATACGCCTACAGACGGATACCCGGTCATGATCCCCACCGACATCAAACTGCACAAAGCCTCGAAAACCCTGACGCTCAAATATGCGTCTGGCGAGGAATACACCCTTCCCGCGGAATTCCTGCGCGTGCACTCGCCTTCCGCCGAGGTCCAGGGCCACGGCAAACCCATCCTGCAATTTGGCAAGATCAACGTAGGACTGAGCAAGGTAGAACCGGCCGGTCAGTACGCACTGAAACTGACCTTCGACGACGGCCACGACAGCGGCCTGTTCACTTGGGAATATCTTTACGAGCTGGGGCGACGTCATGACGCACTCTGGGAAGATTATCTCGCAGAGCTCAAAGCCGCCGGAAAAACCCGCGACCCCAACGAATCTGTCGTCAAGCTGATGCTCTAGCCTGAGCCTCTTGCTCTTTAGAGGGCATTTTCTAATTTCATCTGTTTGAATGCTCCGCTTCAGCGCCGGTGATTGGCCTGCTTGCGAAAAAAATTAAACTCGGGTAACCAATGGAGCTGGCAAGTTCCCTGCAGTGTTCTCTGCGAACAAAAAGCAGCGATGCAGTATTAACGGTCACCCCGAGCAGTAGTACCTGGCATTGGCTGTGTGACTGCACAGCGAGGCCCCGGGTACTCGTCTCAGGACAATGGAGCGTCGTAGATGAGTAACAAGAATAACGATGACTTGAAGTATCAGGCCTCGGAAAACACCTTGGGACTGAATCCTGTCGTTGGGCTGCGTGGAAAGGATCTACTGGCTTCTGCTCGAATGGTGCTCAGGCAGGCCATCAAGCAACCGGTGCACAGCGCGAAACACGTTGCGCATTTCGGTCTTGAACTCAAGAACGTGCTGTTCGGTAAATCCGAACTGCAACCGAACAGCGATGACCGTCGCTTCACTGATCCGGCCTGGAGCCAGAACCCGCTCTACAAACGTTATCTGCAAACTTACCTGGCGTGGCGCAAGGAACTCCACGACTGGATTGACGAAAGCAACCTCCCGGCCAGCGATGCAGCTCGCGGGCACTTCGTGATTAACCTCATGACCGAAGCCATGGCCCCGACCAACAGCGCGGCCAACCCGGCCGCGGTCAAACGCTTCTTCGAAACCGGCGGCAAGAGCCTGCTCGACGGTCTCTCGCATCTGGCCAAGGACATGGTGCACAACGGCGGGATGCCGAGCCAGGTCAACATGGGTGCGTTCGAGGTCGGCAAGAGCCTGGGTGTGACCGAAGGCGCGGTGGTGTTCCGCAACGACGTGCTGGAGCTGATCCAATACAGGCCGATCACCGAGCAGGTCTACGAACGGCCACTGCTGGTGGTGCCGCCGCAAATCAACAAGTTCTACGTTTTCGACCTGAGCCCGGACAAGAGCCTGGCGCGATTCTGCCTTCGCAGCAACGTGCAGACTTTCATCGTCAGCTGGCGCAATCCGACCAAGGAACAGCGCGAATGGGGCCTGACGACCTATATCGATGCGCTCAAGGAAGCGGTTGACGTCGTCACTGCAATCACCGGCAGCAAGGACGTGAACATGCTCGGCGCCTGCTCCGGTGGCATCACTTGCACCGCGCTGCTGGGTCATTACGCCGCGATCGGCGAGAACAAAGTCAATGCCCTCACCTTGCTGGTCAGCGTGCTTGATACGACCCTGGACAGCGACGTCGCCCTGTTCGTCAACGAACAGACGCTCGAAGCCGCCAAGCGCCACTCCTACCAGGCCGGCGTGCTGGAAGGCCGTGACATGGCGAAAGTCTTCGCCTGGATGCGTCCCAACGACTTGATCTGGAATTACTGGGTCAATAACTACTTGCTGGGCAATGAGCCTCCGGTCTTCGACATCCTGTTCTGGAACAACGACACCACGCGGTTGCCCGCAGCGTTCCACGGCGACCTGATCGAGATGTTCAAAAACAATCCATTGATTCGTCCGAATGCACTGGAAGTGTGCGGCACCGCTATTGACCTCAAGCAAGTGACGGCCGACATTTTTTGCCTGGCCGGCACCAACGACCACATCACCCCGTGGAAGTCCTGCTACAAGTCGGCGCAACTGTTCGGTGGCAACGTTGAATTCGTACTGTCCAGCAGCGGGCATATCCAGAGCATCCTGAACCCGCCGGGCAATCCGAAATCCCGCTATATGACCAGCACCGAAATGGCGAGCACTGCAGATGAATGGCAAGAGAATGCCACCAAACACACCGATTCCTGGTGGCTGCATTGGCAGGCCTGGCAGGCCCAGCGTTCCGGCGAACTGAAAAAGGCCCCGACGAAACTCGGCAACAAGGCGTATCCGGCGGGCGAAGCTGCACCGGGCACGTATGTACACGAACGCTAGACGCACAGACCTGTAGGAGCCGGCTTGCTGGCGATGCGAGCACCGCGGTGCATCATGTACACCGCGCAGATTCAATCGCCAGCAAGCCGGCTCCTACGGAATGGGAGTCAGGGACAACGATCCACCCACAGGGCTTGAAGCATGCCGCAACCGTTCATATTCCGTACCGTCGACCTGGATGGTCAGACCCTCCGCACGGCGGTACGTCCCGGCAAGCCTCATTTGACGCCCTTGCTGATTTTCAATGGCATCGGCGCCAACCTTGAGCTGGTGTTTCCGTTTGTGGCAGCGCTGGATCCGGACCTGGAAGTGATTGCTTTCGATGTTCCCGGTGTCGGTGGTTCGTCGACGCCCAACCGGCCTTATCGCTTTCCCGGCCTGGCCAAGCTGACGGCGCGGATGCTCGATTATCTCGACTATGGTCAGGTCAACGTGATCGGCGTGTCGTGGGGCGGTGCCCTTGCGCAGCAATTCGCTTATGACTATCCGGAGCGCTGCAAGAAACTGGTGCTGGCGGCGACGGCGGCAGGCGCGGTGATGGTGCCGGGCAAGCCAAAAGTGCTGTGGATGATGGCCAGCCCGCGACGCTACATCCAGCCGTCTCACGTGATCCGCATTGCCCCGATGATCTACGGCGGCGCGTTCCGACGCGACCCGACGCTGGCCGCCAGCCATGCGGCGAAAGTGCGTTCGGCGGGCAAGCTCGGTTACTACTGGCAGCTGTTCGCCGGGCTCGGCTGGACCAGCATTCACTGGCTGCACAAGATCAATCAGCCGACCCTGGTGCTGGCGGGGGACGACGATCCGCTGATCCCTCTGGTCAACATGCGTCTACTGGCCTGGCGGATTCCCAATGCCCAGTTGCACATCATCGATGACGGGCACCTGTTCCTGATCACGCGTGCCGAAGCGGTGGCGCCGATCATCATGAAATTCCTCCAGGAAGAACGGCAGCGTGCCGTGATGCACCCGCATCCGGCGCCATTGGGCGGTTAACCGACGCATTGTCGGTCGGCAGGATGCCGCGCCGCGCAACAACCCGCTACAGCGTCTATGGTGTTCTGGTTCGGTGTGTTTGTTTTTGGCCTGAAGACGAAGGAGTGTTGACTGATGCGTGAAAAACCAGCGAGGGAGTCTTTGCCCACTCCCGCCGTGTTCATCAACGCACAGAGTGCGATTACCGGTCTGCGCGGCCGGGATCTGATTTCGACGTTGCGCAGTGTTGCTGTCCATGGCTTGCGCAACCCGGTACACACGGCTCGGCATGCCTTGAAACTGGGCGGGCAACTAGGGCGAGTGTTGTTGGGCGATACCCTGCACCCGACCAATCCGCACGACAGTCGATTCGCCGACCCGGCATGGAGCCTCAATCCGTTTTATCGTCGCAGCCTGCAGGCCTACCTGAGCTGGCAGAAAGAGGTCAAAAGCTGGATCGACCAAAGCACCATGAGCCCTGATGATCGTGCTCGTGCGCACTTTGCCTTCGCCCTGCTCAACGATGCCGTATCGCCATCCAACAGCCTGCTCAATCCCCTGGCGATCAAGGAAATCTTCAACACCGGCGGCAACAGCCTGGTGCGCGGCATCAGTCATCTGGTTGACGATCTGCTGCACAACGACGGCCTGCCCCGGCAGGTCACCAAACAGGCATTCGAAGTCGGCAAGACCGTCGCCACCACGACGGGCTCCGTGGTGTTTCGCAACGAATTGCTGGAGCTGATTCAGTACAAGCCGATGAGCGAAAAGCAGTACTCCAAACCGCTGCTGGTGGTGCCGCCGCAAATCAACAAGTACTACATTTTCGATCTGAGCCCGCACAACAGTTTCGTCCAGTTCGCGCTCAAGAATGGCTTGCAGACCTTCATGATCAGTTGGCGCAATCCGGACGTACGCCATCGCGAATGGGGACTGTCGACTTACGTTGAAGCGGTCGAAGAGGCCATGAACGTCTGCCGCGCGATCACCGGCGCCCGCGAGGTCAACCTGATGGGTGCCTGTGCCGGCGGACTGACCATCGCCGCCCTGCAAGGCCATCTGCAGGCCAAGCGCCAACTGCGCCGTGTCTCCAGCGCAACCTACCTGGTCAGCCTGCTCGACAGCGAGCTGGAGTCCCCGGCGACCTTGTTCGCCGACGAACAGACCCTGGAAGCCGCCAAACGTCGCTCCTATCAAAAAGGCGTGCTCGATGGCCGCGACATGGCCAAGGTCTTCGCCTGGATGCGCCCCAACGATTTGATCTGGAGTTACTTCGTCAACAATTACCTGCTGGGCAAGGAGCCGCCCGCCTTCGACATCCTCTACTGGAACAACGACAACACGCGCCTGCCGGCGGCTCTGCATGGTGACCTGCTGGACTTTTTCAAGCACAACCCGCTGAGCCATCCGGGCGGTCTCGAAGTGTGTGGCACGCCGATCGACTTGCAGAAGGTCACTGTCGACAGCTTCAGCGTCGCCGGAATCAACGACCACATCACGCCGTGGGATGCGGTGTACCGCTCAACGTTACTGCTGGGTGGCGAACGTCGCTTCGTCCTGTCCAACAGCGGCCATGTGCAGAGCATCCTCAACCCGCCGAGCAACCCGAAAGCCAATTACGTCGAGAATGGCAAATTGAGTAGCGACCCACGGGCCTGGTATTACGATGCCAAGCGTGTGGATGGCAGTTGGTGGACGCAATGGCTGGCCTGGATACAGCAACGCTCGGGTGCGCAAAAGGAAACCCACATGGCCCTCGGCAACCAGAACTATCCACCGATGGAGGCGGCGCCCGGTACTTACGTGCGCGTGCGCTGACGTTCAAACGAACCACGGCCGATGTCGGCCGTGGCAGGACCCGAACACTAAGAAGACTGGATGAAAACCCGCGACCGCATCCTCGAATGTGCCCTGCAGTTGTTCAATCAGAAGGGCGAACCGAACGTTTCCACCATGGAAGTTGCCAACGAAATGGGCATCAGCCCGGGCAACCTCTACTACCACTTCCACGGCAAGGAGCCATTGATCCTCGGGCTGTTCGAGCGCTTTCAGGCCGAATGGGCGCCGCTGCTCGACCCACCGGCGGACGTCGAGCTGGCCCCTGAAGATTACTGGCTGTTCCTGCACCTGATCGTCGAACGCCTGGCTCACTACCGGTTTCTGTTCCAGGACCTGTCGAATCTGGCAGGACGCCTGCCGAAACTGGCCAAAGGCATTCGCAACCTGCTAAACGGGCTCAAACGCACGCTGGCTTCATTGCTGGCGCGCTTGCAAGCTCAAGGGCTGCTGGTCAGCGATACCCAGGCACTGGGGCAACTGGTGGAGCAGATAACCATGACGCTGCTGTTCTCACTGGACTACCAGCGGATTCTTGATCGAGCGGGGGAAGTACGTCTGGTGGTGTACCAGATCATGATGCTGGTGGCGCCTCACCTGCTGCCATCGATGAAAGCTGCGACCGAGCAGATGGCGATGCAGTATCTGGAAGAACACGACTAGCCTCTTTAGGCATCGAGCAAGCTCGGCGTCTGCAGGGAACGCATAAAACCGTGCACAAACAAAAACGCCCGACCTTGGCAGATCGGGCGTGATCGTTCCC
>NZ_RCOB01000052.1:0-14398 GCF_004307665.1 Pseudomonas sp. Sample_16 | reverse complement strand
AAACCGTGCACAAACAAAAACGCCCGACCTTGGCAGATCGGGCGTGATCGTTCCCATGCTCCGCGTGGGAATGCAGCCGGTGACGCTCTGCGTCACTGCCGCAGTGGACGCGGAGCGTCCGTTGAGGCGTTCCCACGCAGAGCGTGGGAACGATCATCAGGACTGACTGGTTGGCGTCGATGGAGCCGGCGCGACAGTCGGGGTGACAGCAGGCGTTGGCGCGGTCGCGGAGTTCGATGCGCTGACTGGAGCTGCGGTCGGGGTTGCCGGCTTGGCCGCTGCCACAGCTGGCTTGGCAGCGGCTTTAGGAGCTGCCGGCTTCTTCACCGCTGGCTTTTTCGCAGCAGCAGGTTTTGCCGCTGGTTTGGTTGCAGGTTTAGCGGCGGCGGTTTTAGCGGCTGGCTTTGCTGCCGGTTTGGCTGCTGGCTTGGCAGCCGCTTTAGCGGCGACCGGTTTGGCCGCTGCCTTGGCTGCTGCAGGTTTCGCTGCGGCAGTTTTTGCCGCTGGCTTGGCGGCAGGTTTGGCTGCGGCTTTTGCCAGTGGTTTAGCCGCGGTCTTTGCGGCCGGTTTGGCAGCAGGTTTTGCCGCTGCAGTCTTCGCCGCAACAGGCGCGACCTTGGCACCGGTCAGTTTTTCGATTTGCTTGGTCAGGGTATCGACCTTGCTGTGCAATGCTTTTACTTCATTGCGGCTCGGTACGCCCAGACGCGAAATGGCGCTGTTCAGACGCTTGTCGAAAGCGCCTTCGAGCTCATCCCACTTGCCCAGTGCGCGGTCTTTCACGCCGCTGATGCGCGATTTGGCCGAAGAAGCGGAGTCCTTGGCGGCGTCGACTTTTTTGCCCACGGCGCTCTTGGTGAGCTTCTCGGCTTTCTCGCCGTCCTTAACCAATGCATCGAAGAGTTTGCTG
Source organism: Pseudomonas sp. Sample_16 (assembly GCF_004307665.1). Classification (NCBI taxonomy): domain Bacteria; kingdom Pseudomonadati; phylum Pseudomonadota; class Gammaproteobacteria; order Pseudomonadales; family Pseudomonadaceae; genus Pseudomonas; species Pseudomonas sp. Sample_16. The sequence continues at coordinate 13,488 of NZ_RCOB01000052.1, read as the reverse complement.
CCGTCAGTGTCGATCTTCGAGTACACGCCCAAACCAGCCAGCCAGATTTTACGGGAGTAGTCTTCGACTTTCCCGATCCACGAGCTGCCTTCTTTTTCGGTGTTCTTTTTAACAGCCATCCCGTTCTCCTTAAGATTTACGCGCGACACGTTCGAGCAATGCCGTCAGCTCATCGAGCTTAGCAGAGAGTGTCTCAACGTCATGTTTAGACGGAATGCCGATACGATTCAAGGCACTTGCGACACGCGTGTCGAACGCCTTCTCGACCCTGTCGAGTTGAACTTCGACCTTGCCCTTGAAAGTGCTCACTTCACTCTTGGCTTCGTCGATCTCGGCATTCGCTGCTTCAAGTTTCTCGGCAACTACTTTTTTGCCTTTCTTTTCAACAGATTGGCCAGCTTTTACCAACTCTTGAAAGTATTCGCTGCCCTCTTGCCCAACCTTGGCGTAGGCACCCAGGCCTGCCAGCCAGACCTTGCGGGCATAGGATTTGACGTCGCCCAGAGTACTGGTCGATGCGTCGATTTTTTTCTTCAAAATTGCTTTGGCCATGGTCCACCTCACGCGCAGAAGGTTTGAGGAACTGCCCGCGAAATTGTCGGGCTCTGGCACAAAGTAGGGAGAAAAATTAGAAACGGCACCCTAACAACTGACATAAAAGCTCGGGTGCAGCGCAAAAAAGTGTAGGAGTGAGCCTGCTCGCGAAAGCGGACTTTCAGTCAAATTGCCAGTGACTGACAGACCGCTATCGCGAGCAGGCTCACTCCTACAGGGAATCGAATTTCAGACAAAAATCAGACCAGCGCTTTATCCAGCGCCTTCTCGATTTCCGCTTTGATCATGCCGCTCATGGCCGACATCATCAGGCCGAGCTCTACATCGACCTTGATCGAATCTTCGGTGACATGCACCGCGCCCTTCACACCCGAACGCTTGAGGTTGAGGGTATCTCCGGACCACTGCGGCTCCAGGCCATATTGCTCGGAGAGTTTCTGCGCCAGCTTGTCGGCCTTCTCGCGCGCCGCTTCTTTGCCCAGGCCATGGGCACGTTCAACACTAATACGGGCCATCGAATGACTCCTGCTTATGAATGCTTTCCCGGAGCATCTTGACCTCTGCTGCGTCAAAACGTCCCGATGGTTGCCCATCTTACCTTCAGCCTTGCCAAGACAAAGCATCCCTTGGGGATTAGAATGTCGCGCATTCTCTTTTGGTGACAGCGATATGACTGATCAGCGCAAAGGCAGCGATGCCGAACCCACCACTCACTTCGGCTTCAAAAACGTTCCGGAAAGCCAGAAAGCGGAAAAAGTCGCTGAGGTTTTTCACTCGGTAGCCGCCAAATACGACCTGATGAACGACCTCCTGTCGGGCGGCATGCACCGTCTGTGGAAGCGTTTCGCGATCGAACTGTCGGGCGTTCGCACCGGTAACCGCGTGCTCGATATCGCCGGCGGCACCGGTGACCTTACCCGGAAATTCTCGCACCTCGTCGGCCCGACCGGCCAGGTGGTGCTGGCCGACATCAACGAGTCCATGCTCAAGGTCGGTCGTGACCGCTTGCTGGACCTGGGTGTGGCGGGCAACGTCGAATTCGTCCAGGCCGATGCGGAAAAACTGCCGTTCCCGGACAATCATTTCGACTGCGTGACCATCGCCTTCGGCCTGCGCAACGTGACGCACAAGGAAGACGCCCTGCGCTCCATGCTGCGTGTACTCAAGCCGGGCGGCCGTCTGCTGGTCCTCGAGTTCTCGAAGCCGACCAACGCGCTGATGTCCAAGGCCTACGACGCCTACTCGTTCGCCTTCATGCCACTGATGGGCAAGCTGATCACCAATGACTCGGAAAGCTATCGCTACCTGGCCGAATCGATCCGCATGCACCCGAACCAGGAAACCCTGAAGTCGATGATGGTCGAGGCCGGTTTCGACCGTGTGACCTATCACAACATGACCGCAGGCATCGTTGCCCTGCATCGCGGCATCAAGCCCTGATGCTGCTCGCAGGCCTGCTCGCCAGCGTTGAACTCGGTCTGAACCGGGTGCTTCGTCTCGACAGCACGGCGCTGCCGCGGCTCGCGCATTTGAGCGGCAAAGTGATTGCCGTCGATTGCCGCAGCCCGGCACTGCAATTGTTCATCCTGCCCAGCGACGAAGGCCTGATGCTGGCCTCCCAGTGGGAAACCGGCGCCGACTGCACCTTGCGCGCACCGGCTTCCAGCCTGTTGAAACTGGCGATGAGCAAGGACAAGACCTCCGTTCTGCATGGCCCTGAAGTCGAACTCGACGGTGACAGCGGTGCGCTGCTGGAACTGGCGGCGATCCTTCAGGACCTGGAGCTGGACTGGGAGTATGAACTCTCACGCTGGCTAGGCCCGGTCGCCACGCAGCTGGTCGGTGGTCATTTGCGCAGTCGCGCGCGCTGGTATCAGCAAGGATTTACCAGCCTGGGCCAGAACCTGGGCGAATACCTGGCCGAAGAGTCGCGCACCCTCGTTGGCCAGCGCGAAGCCGAAGCGCGATTCAGTGAACTGGACCAGATCAAGCTCGATCTGGAACGTCTCGAGGCGCGTTTCGAGCGCCTTTCCCGATCCCTCGACCCAAGCGATAACGCATGAAGCTGCTTGCCGTCCGCCGTTTGTTGCGCATCCAGCGCGTCGTGATTCGCTACCGCCTCGATGACCTGCTGTTCGCCCTGCCGCTGCCCTGGTTCCTGCGGGTGTTGCGTTATGCCTTGCCGTGGCGCTGGTTCCCGCGCAGGACCCTGGACCTGAGCCGCGGCGCGCGACTGCGTCTGGCACTGCAGGACCTGGGGCCGATCTTCATCAAGTTCGGTCAGATCCTGTCTACCCGCCGCGACTTGCTGCCCGAAGACATCGCTGATGAACTGATGAAGTTGCAGGACCGCGTGCCGCCATTCGACTCGCAGGTCTCGGTCAAGCTGATCGAAGAACAGCTCGGCAAGAAAATCAGCGAGGTGTTCAGCCGTTTCGACGTCGAACCACTGGCCTCGGCCTCGGTGGCGCAGGTGCATGCCGCGCAGCTGAAAACCGGCGAAGAAGTGGTGGTCAAGGTGATCCGCCCGGGCCTCAAACCGGTGATCGCCCAGGACCTGGCGTGGCTGTTCATCCTCGCCCGCGCCGCCGAAAAACTCTCGGCCGATGCACGCCTGTTGCACCCGGTGGACGTGGTCAGCGACTACGAAAAAACCATCTATGACGAACTCGACCTGCTGCGCGAGGCGGCCAACGCCAGCCAGCTGAAGCGCAATTTCGAAGGTTCGCCGCTGCTGTATGTGCCGCAAGTCTACTGGGACTGGTGCCGTCCGAAAGTGCTGGTGATGGAGCGTATCTACGGCATTCAGGTGACCGATCTGGCGACCCTGGCCGACCAGCGCACCGACATGAAAATGCTCGCCGAACGCGGTGTGGAGATCTTTTTCACCCAAGTGTTCCGCGACAGTTTCTTCCACGCCGATATGCACCCCGGCAATATTTTCGTCAGCACCGTGAGCCCGTGGAGCCCGCAATACATAGCGATCGACTGCGGCATCGTCGGCAGCCTGACCCCGGAAGACCAGGATTACCTGGCACGCAACCTGTTCGCCTTCTTCAAGCGTGATTACCGGCGCGTGGCGCAGCTGCACATCGATTCGGGCTGGGTGCCGGCGGAAACCAAGCTCAACGAATTCGAAGCGGCGATCCGCACCGTTTGCGAGCCGATTTTCGAAAAACCGTTAAAAGATATTTCATTTGGCCAGGTGCTGATGCGCCTGTTCCAGACCGCGCGCCGCTTCAACATGGAAGTGCAGCCGCAACTCGTTCTGCTGCAGAAAACCCTGCTCAATATCGAAGGCCTGGGACGTCAGTTGTACCCGGATCTGGATTTGTGGAACACCGCGCAGCCATTTCTCGAACGCTGGATGCGCGAAAGGGTCAGCCCCAAAGCCTTGATTGGCAATGTGCAGAGCCAGTTCGAACAGCTCCCGCACCTGGCCAACATGGCCCGCGATCTGCTTGAACGCATGTCCCAACCCCACGCCTACGACCCGCCGCCACCGTGGCACCGTCGTCGCGATGACTGGTTCTTGCGTCTGCTCGGCACGGCGCATCTGGCGGGTGGCGCGATCCTCGCCGCTGGTGGCCCGCTGAATGAACTGGCCTATTGGCCCGCCGGGATCATGATGGCGGTCGGCTTGTATCTGGTCGTTCGCCGATAGCCAGTTGCGTGAACGACTGGCACACTGTTTCAACGCTTGGGTTCGACTAATGAAGTGTTGAACCCGCTGTCGGAGTCGAAGATGAAAAACTGGCTGGACGAGATCAAGTGGGACGCTGACGGCCTGGTGCCCGCGATTGCCCAGGATCACAAGACCGGGCGCGTCCTGATGATGGCCTGGATGAACCGCGAAGCGCTGGAACTGACCGCTGCCGAAAACCGCGCGATTTACTGGTCACGTTCCCGTGGCAAGCTGTGGCGCAAGGGCGAAGAGTCCGGCCATGTGCAAACCCTGCATGAGATGCGCCTGGACTGCGACGCCGACGTGATCATCCTGATGGTCGAGCAAATCGGTGACATCGCTTGCCATACCGGCCGCCAGAGCTGCTTCTACCGCGTCTACAAAAACGGCGACTGGACAACGGTCGACCCGGTTCTGAAAGATCCGCACGCCATCTATTCCGCTTTTGCAGGACACAAACATGAGTGACACTCTGACCCGCCTGGCTCAAGTGCTGGAGGAGCGCAAAGGCGCCGCCGCCGACAGTTCCTATGTCGCCAGCCTGTACCACAAGGGCTTGAACAAGATTCTGGAAAAAGTCGGCGAAGAGTCGGTCGAAACCATCATTGCCGCCAAGGACGCCGCCGTCAGTGGTGACTGCAGCGATGTGATCTACGAAACCGCCGATCTGTGGTTCCACAGCATGGTCATGCTCGCCCAATTGGGGCAGCATCCACAGGCTGTACTCGATGAACTGGACCGTCGTTTCGGTCTGTCCGGACACGCCGAGAAAGCCTCGCGTCCGTCCGCCTGAATAACTATTAGAGAGGAGCAGCAACATGGGCATTTTTGACTGGAAACACTGGGTCGTCATCCTGGTTGTTGTCGTACTGGTGTTTGGCACCAAGAAACTGAAAAACCTCGGCACCGATGTCGGCGAATCGATCAAGGGCTTTCGTAAAGCCATGAACGATGACGAAAAACCGGCCGACCCGACGGCCACTCCAGCCCAACCGGTTCCGCCGGTTCAGCCTCAGGCCTCTGTCAATCAGCCGCACACCATTGACGTGCAGGCGCAGAAAGTCGAAGAGCCGATTCGCAAAGACGTGTGAGCACTGACTAATGTTTGGTATCAGCTTCTCTGAACTGCTGCTCGTCGGCCTCGTTGCCCTGCTGGTGCTGGGTCCCGAGCGCTTGCCGGGCGCAGCGCGCACCGCCGGCCTGTGGGTCGGGCGACTGAAGCGCAGCTTCAACGCGATCAAACAGGAAGTTGAACGTGAAATCGGTGCCGACGAGATTCGTCGGCAACTGCACAACGAGCACATCCTGTCGCTTGAACAGGAGGCGCGGAAAATTTTCACACCGACCCAGCAGGAGCCTGCGCCGGTCGAGCACGTGGGAGGGCAGACGATTCAAGCACCTGCCCCTGCGACAGCACCGGCAGTTGCAGCTGTCGAGTCCGCTCCCCCTGTAGCAGCCACTCCGGTTGAACCCGTTACACCTGCGGCTGCGCCCGTTGCGCCGGCCCCTCATGACCCAACACTGCCGCCGCGAGCCCCATGAGCGATCTCCCAGAAAACGACCAGCACATGCCGCTGGTTTCGCACCTCACCGAGTTGCGTACCCGTCTGCTGCGCTGTGTAGCGGCGATCTTCATCATTTTTGCCGGGCTGTTCGCCTTCACCCAGCAGATCTACACCTTCGTTTCGACGCCGCTGCGTGCTTATCTGCCGGCCGGCGCGACGATGATCGCCACCGATGTGTCGTCGCCATTCCTGACGCCGTTGAAGCTGACGATGATGGTCTCGCTGTTCCTGGCGATCCCGGTGATCCTGCATCAGATCTGGGGCTTCATCGCGCCGGGCCTGTACAAGCATGAGAAGCGCATCGCCGTGCCGTTGCTGGTGTCCAGCATCATGCTGTTCTATGCCGGCATGGCGTTCGCCTACTTCCTGGTGTTCCCGCTGATCTTCAAGTTCTTCGCCGCCGCCACGCCGGCCGGTGTGGAAATGATGACCGACATCACCAGCTACCTCGATTTCGTCATGACGCTGTTCTTCGCCTTCGGCGTGGCGTTCGAGATTCCGGTGGCTGTGGTGTTGCTGGTGTGGATTGGCGTGGTCGACGTCAAATACCTGAAGAAAATCCGTCCGTACGTGATCATCGGCTGCTTCGTGGTCGGCATGATCCTGACCCCGCCGGATATCTTCTCGCAGACCCTGCTGGCCGTACCGATGTGGATGCTGTTCGAAGTCGGCATCCTGTTCAGCAGCCTGATCAGCAAGCGTGGCGAGCATCCGGACGATCAACCGGCTGACGATCACAACGACCAGCCGCCAGCGACCCAAGCGTGAACCTGCTGTTACTGGAAGAGGCCGATTTCATTGCGGCCGACCGGGTGATCCTGCGTGATCGCCGGTTGACCCACATGCAGGAAGTCCATCGCTGCGAAGTCGGCGACAGCCTGCGTGTCGGGCGCATCGGCGGGCTGATGGGCTCGGCCGAAGTGCTGCGCCTGGATACCGCCGAAGCCGAATTGCGCGTTACCCTCGATCAACCACCGCCGACCAAGCTGCCGTTGACCCTGGTGCTGGCCCTGCCACGCCCCAAAATGCTGCGCAGGGTGTTTCAGACTGTTGCAGCCATGGGTGTGCCACGCATCGTGCTGGTGAACAGCTACCGCGTCGAGAAGAGCTTCTGGCAGACGCCATTCCTGGAGCCTGAAGCCATTCGCGAGCAACTGATCCTCGGCCTGGAACAGGCGCGGGACACTGTTCTGCCGGAAGTTGTGATCGAGAAACGCTTCAAACCCTTCGTCGAGGATCGCCTGCCTGCCATCACCGAAGGCACCCTCGGCCTGGTGGGGCATCCGGGCAACTACCCGCCCTGCCCGCGTGCCTTGAGCGAACCGGTAACCCTGGCCATCGGCCCTGAAGGTGGCTGGATTCCCTACGAAATCGACCTGCTGGGCAAATCCGGCCTGCAACCGGTGCAACTGGGCGAGCGCATCCTGCGCGTCGAAACCGCCGTGACCGCCCTGCTGGCACGACTCTTCTAACCGACACTGAGAAATCCGTAGGCGCGAGCCTGCTAGCGATGGCGGTGTACCAGCCAACATTGAAGTGGCTGAAACTCCGCCGTCCGCTTATCGGGCAGCGCCTACAGAACCCCACGCCACTGCCGATATACCTCCCATAAAACCAATGTGTGGTCCGAGGGAGTTACAGCATGTACCAATGGCTGGCCGATAAGCTGGGAAATGTAGGTGTAAACCGCAAGTTGGGCGTCGGCTTCGGTCTGGTGCTGCTGCTGACATTGCTGATCACGTTTACCGGCTGGACCGGTCTCGGTGAAGTGACGAGTCGCGGCGACAAGCTCGGTTTCATTTCCGAGATCAACGGCCTGACCAAGGACCTGCGCATCGCCCGCCTCGACTACGAAATGCGCCGCGGCGAACAAGGTCCTGGAGCGGTCAATGACCTGCTGGGCAAGCTCGAAACCGGCCTGCAAACGGCTCGCCAGATGATCGAACAACCCGCCGACATCGCCATGATCGACCAGCAACTGGCCGCTGTCAGCCTGTACAAACAAGGCTTCACCGCCCTGACCCAGGCCGGCGCCAACCGTGAAGATGCCCGCAGCAAACTCGGCGCTACCGCCGACAACGCCGTTGCCAAAGTCGCTGAGGTTGAAAAATCCATGCTGCAAGGTGACAGCGTGGCGGCATTCAACAGCGTGATCGAGCTGAGCAAACTGATCCAGCAGGCGCGCTTCCAGGTTCGCGGCTACACCTACAGCGGCAAGAGCGAAGCCGAGCAGCCGGCCCTCGATGCGATCGACAATGCCCTAAAATACCTCGAAAGCCTGCCCGCCAAACTGCCTGAAGAACACCTCGCCAACCTGCAACTAGCCACCGACTCGCTCAAGGCTTATCGCGCCGCGGTGAGTCAATACCGTGACTCCCAGGTCGCCAGCGTCGACGCCCTGAAACGCATGGCGGCCCAAGGCGAAATCCTGCTCCAGGTGAGCAACAAACTGACGGTTTCGCAAACCCTGGTACGCGATACCGATGTAGCGCATGCCAAAAACATGCTGTTGGTGGCCACCGCCCTGGCACTGGTCTTCGGTCTGTTCGCTGCCTGGGCCATCACCCGGCAGATCGTGATTCCGCTCAACCAGACCCTCAAAGTGGCCGAACGCATTGCTTCCGGCGATCTGACCCACAACCTCGAATCCAAGCGCCAGGACGAACTGGGGCAGCTGCAACGTGCGATCCAAAGCATGACCCAGGGCCTGCGCGAGCTGATCGGCGGCATCAGTGATGGCGTCACGCAGATTGCCAGCGCCGCCGAAGAGTTGTCTGCAGTTACCGAACAGACCAGCGCCGGGGTCAACAGTCAGAAGGTCGAGACCGACCAGGTGGCCACGGCCATGAACGAAATGACCGCCACGGTGCAGGAAGTTGCACGCAACGCCGAGGAAGCCTCCGAGGCCGCGGTCGCCGCCGACCAGCAGGCCCGCGAAGGTGACAAAGTGGTGGGCGAAGCCATTGCCCAGATCGAGCGCCTGGCCAAGGAAGTGGGAAACTCCACCGAAGCCATGGGCGAGCTCAAGCGCGAGAGCGACAAGATCGGCAGTGTGCTCGACGTGATCAAGTCCGTGGCACAACAAACCAACCTGCTGGCGCTCAACGCTGCCATCGAAGCCGCCCGTGCCGGTGAAGCCGGACGCGGCTTTGCCGTGGTCGCCGACGAAGTGCGCAGCCTGGCCCAGCGCACCCAGAAATCCACCGAAGAAATCGAAGAGCTGATCGTCGGCCTGCAAAACGGCACCCAGCAAGTGGCGACCATCATGGACAACAGCCGAAGCCTGACCGACAGCAGCGTCGAACTGACGCGCCGCGCCGGTGGCTCACTGGAAAGCATCACCCGCACGGTTTCGGCAATCCAGGCGATGAACCAACAGATTGCCGCCGCCGCTGAACAACAGAGCGCCGTGGCTGAGGAGATCAACCGTAGCGTGCTGAACGTGCGGGATGTCTCGGACCAGACCTCGGCCGCCAGTGAAGAGACCGCGGCCTCCAGTGTTGAGCTGGCGCGGTTGGGAACGCATCTGCAAATGCTGGTGGGACGGTTCAAGGTTTGAGGTGATCCGATCTACTTGATCGTTACTTGATCGTTCCCACGCTCTGCGTGGGAATGCATCCTCTGTCGCTCTGCGTCACGCCCGAGAAAGGACGCGGAGCGTCCTGGGCGGCGTTCCCACGCGGAGCGTGGGAACGATCAGGCCATAAAAAAACCCGCTTTCGCGGGTTTTTTCATTACGCCATCTGAGGCTGTACGCTCAACGGTTTGAGCGGCAACAACGGGGCATGAGGGTCGGCCTTGACCGACTTGCGCCACGCGCCCAGCCACTCCGGATGGCCTTCGTTCCAGACCTGCTCATGCAAGCGGGCCAGGGCCACCGGATCGCTCAACAGCTGCACACGCTCGTTGTTGGTCAGGCCTTGCGGCCCAACTTTCATCGCGTGCCGCACGCGCTCGATCCGTAGCCATTCAATCGGCTCGGCCTCACGGTGACGCGAGGTCGCCAGCGAGCACGCCAAGGCGTTCTGCTGCGGATCGACCACCGAACGGACGAAGCCGTCGTTCAGCGCATGCCAACGGTTTTCGTGGGTGTACTGGTCAGTAGCCAGCAATGCCTGCGGCGGATTGTATTCCTCAGGGATCAGGAACAGGCTCTCGTCGCGGGATTTCAGGCCCAGTCCGACACGGCTGGAAATCACCGAGACCGGGATCGACAGCATCAGCGAACCGACGATCGGCACCAGCCACCACAGGAAGCTCGGGTTCAGCCAGATCACCAGCAAGGCCCAGAAGAAGCCCAGCAAGGTTTGCGGGCCGTGGCGCTTGACTGCTTCGCTCCAGGGCGTGGAGTCGTCGTCACGTTGTGGCGAATTCCAGGTGGCAGCCCAGCCGAGGAACGCGGCAAGCACGAATCGGGTGTGGAAAATCATCCGCACCGGTGCCAACAGCACGGAGAACAACATCTCCAGCAGCATCGACAATGTCACCTTGAACTTGCCGCCGAACTCTTTCGCGCCCTTGGCCCAGATCAGGATGATGCTCAACAGCTTCGGCAGGAACAGCAGCACGATGGTGGTCGAGAACAGCGCAATCGCCTTGTCCGGGTGCCATTGTGGCCACAGCGGATAAAGCTGGCGCGGTTCAAGGAAGTACTGCGGCTCCATCAACGTGTTGACTGCCAGCAGCGCCGTCGACAACACCAGGAAGAAGAACCACAGCGGCGCCGACAGGTAAGACATCACACCGGTCAGGAACACGGCACGGTGCACCGGGTGCATGCCCTTGACCAGGAACAGCCGGAAGTTCATCAGGTTGCCGTGGCACCAGCGACGGTCACGCTTGAGTTCATCCAGCAAGTTCGGCGGCAGCTCTTCATAGCTGCCCGGCAAGTCGTAGGCAATCCACACGCCCCAACCGGCACGGCGCATCAGCGCGGCTTCAACGAAGTCGTGGGACAGGATCGCACCCGCGAACGCGCCTTTACCGGGCAGCGGCGCCAGGGCGCAGTGCTCGATGAACGGCTTCATGCGAATGATCGCGTTGTGGCCCCAATAGTGCGATTCACCCAGTTGCCAGAAGTGCAGACCGGCGGTGAACAGCGGACCGTACACCCGGGTCGCGAACTGCTGCATGCGTGCATACAGCGTGTCCATGCCCGACGCACGCGGCGCGGTCTGGATGATCCCGGCGTCCGGCGTGGCTTCCATCAGACGCACCAGACTGGTCAGGCACTCACCGCTCATCACCGAGTCGGCGTCGAGTACGACCATGTACTTGTAGTCACCGCCCCAGCGACGGCAGAAGTCGTCGAGGTTACCGCTCTTGCGTTTTACCCGACGGCGGCGGCGGCGATAGAAGATCTTGCCGAAGCCCTTGGCTTCCCGGCAGACGTCCAGCCAAGCCTGTTGCTCGGCCACGCAGATGTCGGCGTCGTTACTGTCGCTGAGCACGAAGAAGTCGAAGCGATCCAGATCACCCGTGGCCGCGACCGATTCGAACGTTGCGCGCAGACCGGCGAATACCCGCGGCACGTCTTCGTTGCAGATCGGCATCACCAGAGCGGTGCGTGCGTCCTTTGGAATCGCCTCGTTGCCGGCGCTTTTACCGGAAATGCGGTACTTGTCGTGGCCGGTGAGCAACTCGAGGAAGCCCATCAGCGCGGTCCAGAAACCTGCCGAAACCCAACAGAACAGGATCCCGAACAGAATCAGGATGCTGGTCTGCAATGCATACGGCAGCACTTGGGTAGCGGTTTGCAGCAGCGGCTGATGCAGGACTTCTTCGAGGTCGACGAACGACCAGCCCTGATACGGCATGATGCCTTTCATGTACCAGCCGGCCACGATGGTCTGGCCGAGCATCAACACCAAAAGAATGTAGCGACGGATCGAACCCACGGTACGCCAGCGTGCTGCGGGCAGGACGCGTTCGTCCTTCGGCGGCTTCGGCGGGTTGGTACGACCGGTCATCCGGCGCCAGCCACGTACCAGGATGTTGGTACGCCAAGGCTCGGGCACGACCTTGGTCCGGCGAATCGGCGGAGTGGCCTTGAGGCAAACCCGACCGCTGGCGTCGAGCGCCAGCATTTCGGCGTCCTGCAACTCTTCGGCGGTGCTCAGGGTCAGGCGCTTGCCCACCGAAGCCTGGGCGGCCTCGGTGGGGGCGTCGAACGTGGAGGACGACAGGCGTTCGTGCAACTCGCTGAAGGACTTGCAGCCCGCGAGCTCCGCGCGCTGCTGGTCGGTCATCGGCAGATGCGCCAGATACTCCGAAAGAGTTTCTGGCTGTACTAGAGAATTACTCATCGGCAGGCAACTGATAGCTCCAGGTCTCGGTCAGGACTTCTTCAGTCGGTGCCGATTCCGGTGTGGCTGGGGCCGCGTCAGCAGCGACAGGCTGCTTGGCGTCTGTATTGGCCTTGTCCTTGGCATCTGCAACCGGCTTGGCTTCGGCATGCTTGGCCTCGGCTTGCTTGGCTTCCTTGTCCATCTTCTCTTGTTGCTTGGCGGCGACTTTGTCGGCCTTGGCAACGGACGAGTTCGACGCTGGAACCGCCGACTTGGCCAGGTCAGCCGTCACAACAGGCTGTACCAGCGCAGCGCGCATTTCGGTGGACTTGCTCGGGTCCTTGATCTTCATGCGCAAGGTCAGGCGCCAGCCCTTGGTTTCAGGGTTGTAACGGACGCTGTTTTCCACGACCTCGGCGTTGTCACCCACGCTAACCTGGCTGCGAACGTCGGCATCGGCCGGCAATGCCGCCAGCGATGGACCTTCGAAATCCACCAGGTACGCCACGCTACCGTCCGGCTGACGAATCAGGTTGGACTGTTTCACGTCACCGGTGGAGCGCAAGGTTTGCTTGACCCAGGCGCTGTCCGGCGCGTGAATCGAAGCTTCATCCATGGTCCAGTGCATACGATAAGCGACATCGAGCGGCTGGCCGGGTTCCGGCATCTTTTCCGGGCTCCAGAACGCCACGATATTGTCGTTGGTTTCGTCAGCGGTCGGAATCTCTACCAGATCGACGGAGCCCTTGCCCCAGTCGCCTTTCGGTTCGATCCAGGCACTTGGGCGCTTGTCGTAGCGGTCGTCGAGGTCTTCGTAGTGGCTGAAGTCGCGGCCACGTTGAAGCAGACCGAAGCCGCGCGGGTTCTCTACGGAGAAGTTGCTCACGGCCAGGTGTTTAGGGTTGTTCAGAGGGCGCCAGATCCACTCGCCGTTACCGGCATGGATCGACAGACCGCTGGAGTCGTGCAGTTCACGACGATAATTCAGGACTTTCGATGGCTGATTGGCGCCGAACAGGTACATGCTGGTCAGCGGCGCAACGCCAAGCTTGGTCACTTTGTCACGCAGGAACATCTGCGCCTTGACGTCGACAATGGTGTCGCTGCCCGGACGCAGGGTCAGGCGATAGGCACCAGTAGCGCGAGGCGAATCGAGCAACGCGAAGATCACCAGATGCTTGTCGCCCGGCTTGGGCTGTTGAATCCAGAACTCGCGAAAGCGCGGGAACTCTTCGCCCGATGGCAACGCGGTATCGATCGCCATGCCGCGCGCGGACAAGCCATAGACGTGACCCTTGCCGACAACGCGGAAATAACTCGCGCCGAGCATGGTCATGATTTCGTCTTGCTTGTCGGCCTTGTTGATCGGGTACAGCACACGGAAACCGGCATAACC